>JAAYEH010000341.1 GCA_012728855.1 Rhodopirellula sp.
AGAACCTCCATAAGGTCGTGGCAATTCTGACCATATTCGCCCGCAGCCTTTCCAATGCCCCTCAATCACACTCGCGGCCCCGCTGGCGATCCGTCCCTGCTTCGCGCAGAATAATAGACAGATACTTGAAAACGGTAATCTCATAGCCAACTACGGCGCAAAGCCCAACCGAGAAAATGGAACCCATCTTTTCTCAGCCGAAGAATACGACGATTTCATTCTTCGCCTGCAGTACAAGCTCTCGCGGGCCGCAAACAGTGACGTTCTGATACGCGCTGCCAAGGTGGCCAGACCGTCGCAGGACGGTCTGGCCATCCAATTGCTCGACAACACAGCGCACGAATATGCCGCGGAACAACCGGAACGTCTCAATGGCTCGCTGTGGGGCATCGTTGCGGCCAAGCAGGATTATCTTCGGCCGCTGGGGGAGTGGAACGACCTGGAGATCAATTGCCAAGGCCCACGGGTCCGCGTAACTCTCAACAGCAGTATTATTCTCGATGTCGACCTGACGGATTCGACGCGAATGATTCCCCAGGGCAGGTCGCAGGCCGGCAGACAGCGCACGGGAGGACATATCGGCCTGAACGGCTATGCCAGTCAAGGGCGTGTCGAGTTTCGCAATATCCGGATCAAAGACTTAGGAAATGCCGCCAATCGCGGGCCCCTTCCCGAGCCGGCGGAGACGTCCCGAGTTCCCAATACCGTGAGCGATGTCGAGCGCGCAGAAGGTTGGAGATTGTTGTTCGACGGGAAGTCGCTGGACGACTGGAAACGCCCGGTGGGAGATGCGCAGTTTCGTGTGGAAGAGGGTGCCATCGTGGGCATGACTCATACCGGCATGAAGAAGACCTTTCTCTGCCGAGAGGAAGGGATCGAAGATTTTCTGCTCGAACTCGATTTCAAGATCGACGAGGGGATGAATTCCGGGGTGCAGATCCGGAGCCAGCGCAACGGCAACGAGATCTCCGGCTATCAAGTGGAAATCGACAGTTCCGGCAAGTGGGTCACGGGCGCCATTTTTGACGAGGGACGGCGCAATACATACCTCGGCGAAGTAACCGATCGAGACGCGGCGGACAAGGCATTTCGGGCCGGAGAGTGGAATTCTCTCTATGTCAGCGCGGTGGGCGACGAGATCAAGACGTCGCTCAACGGCATCCAGATCGCTCAGGTGACCGATTCCGCTTCGCGAAGCGGGTTCATCGGCTTGCAGCTTCATTCGATGGATAGCGGTGGACCGCCGAAACAGATCCGCTTCCGCAACATCCGCATGAAGAGCCTCCCGAGCACACCGCCGCCGGCCACTAGTGCGACGAAAGAAAAGCCGGAAGCGCCGCGCATGCCTAATAGTCTGACGTATGCCGAGCGTGCCGAAGGTTGGCGACTGCTGTTCGACGGCAAATCGCTGAGTGGATGGCGAGGCTCTGCGAAACATTACGGTGTGGTCGATGGAAAGCTCGTTTCGGACTTCGGGCCCAAGGGGGGCGGGCAGCAGGAAGGCGGCGATCTGTTCACGCGTCGAGAGTATGGCGATTTCATTCTCCGGTTCGACTTCCGTTTAGAGCCTGGCGCCAACAGTGGAGTTGTGGTGCGGGCTTCCGGCGAAGGAGATCCTTCAATCAGTGGCATGGAAATTCAGGTTATTGATGATGCGCGACTGAACTCCAGCCCCGGTTGGACGAAGACAGGCGCTATCTTCGGAGTCGCCGCACCTCTTTTGGGACACCAGCACCTGGCAGGCGAGTGGAACAGCATGGAGATTACGTGCCAAGATCGCCGACTGGGCGTTGTACTTAATCAGGTTCGAATTCTGGATGCGGATCTGGATGCGGTTGCCAGGAAGCCGGCCGATGGAAAAAACCACCCCGGCTTGAGCCGCGATCGAGGATATCTCGGCTTTCAGGGATACGGCTCTCGCGGCCGAGTCGAGTACCGCGATATTCGGATCAAGGAAATCAGGCCGTAAACCCGTCTTGGACGATCATAGGGGGCAAAGAACGGTCAGAGGGCTCTGCGAACTTAGGACGAAGAGAAGTGCCTGCCGGAATTGTGGGGCAGCAATCTACTCTGAAGCCGCGATTCGACATCGGGGGGGCGTGTCGGTGAAGCCGCACAAGTTCCGTCTGGGGGGGGATTGAGGCGGTACGCAACGCAAACGTTTTGTGGGATTGGGCTTGCGCAAACGTCAAGAAATGCTGTGACGCACTTTCGTTCTCTGTTCTTGGATGAGGTACTCTCAATCGAACGTCACTATTCGTTCGGAGGTGGAAATGCGATTCCTAATTCCGCGGACGGTTCGCGTACTGGTCGTGCTCCTGGTTCTTGTGGTCGTGACGACGTTACAGGCCCAGCAGCTTCCATCGACCGGCGCTCGCGAACATGTTCACCTGCCACCTGCCTTTGCCGGTACTCCCCTCTCCTTCCAGATCCAAGCCGAGGCCCAATACCTGGCGGCGCGAGGTGACCTGATGGAGTCGGCGGCAATCGCGCGAAGGATCAACGCCGACGCCATAGCCAATGAGATTCAGAATTCCATCGACCACGTCGACGCCTACTTCCGCCGCCGAGAGATAAACCGAGAGGCGCGAGCCAAAGAAAACCCGGACTACCTGGCCGCCGAGACGCATCGGCAGGCGGTTCGCCGCCAGCGGTTGGAACATCAACTCCAAGATGTCCTCAAAGGCGACGTTACGGACGAACTCAACTGGCTGTTGGCGGAGTTGTCCGGTCCGATTCTCGCCTATCAGTACCTGCAGGGGAAAACCTCGTTGGCCGACACGGAACTCAACGCGAAACTCCGTCCCGATGCGATCTCTCTGATCTGGCTCAGCGACGGCGGCTCGGGGCCCGGCAGGCTCACTTTCGCCGCCGGTGATCCCAAAGTTCTCCAGACACCTTGGCCACCGGCGCTCCGCAAGCCGCAGTTTGCCGCGCAACGGGATCGATTTGAATCGAACCGCGACAGGCTGGTCAAGAATCTACGTAACGGCCAGGAGCCTGGCGAAGCGGAAGAAGAGGTCGTCCGCTCGATCAACGACCTTCTGGTCGCCCTCCAAGAGGCCTACCCGGACGAGCGACGCAAAGATGCGGCGGAATTTCTGTCGTACAACACGGCCCGTCGATTCCTGCGGTCGCTGGCAGCCCAGACGCATCGTGCCCTGCAAACCGACGATGCTTCGATTTTCGACGGCTCGCTGCGATTCCAGGGAGAAAGAATCTTGGACCTGATCCAGCACATGGACGGTTGCGGGCTGGTCTTCGCGCCGCCGCCCGCGGGCGGAGAGCGGGTCTATCGCGCCCTGCTGGGCGACCTGCGGAACCTATGGCTCTCGCTGGCCGCCGACGAGCCCGCCTCTGCACGCAAGGATTCCCTGAATTGACAGGCAGTAGTAGCGAGGAGAGGCGATTGGGATGTTGGAGTGTTGGAGTGATGGAGTGATGGAATGGTGGGATGGTGGGATGGTGGGATGGTGGAAGGAAGGCGTTCGATCCAGCGATCAGGTGCGTAAAACATGCCCGTCACGATTCGTATTCTGTCCGGCGCGCGTCAAGGGGAGGAAATCCACCTCGAAGCTCGCGAGTTCCGCATCGGCGCCAGTCCGGAGTGCGAGGTCCGCTTCGACCCTCAAGCGGATCCGTCAGCGCAGGGCCGTTTGGCCAAGGTTCGGCAGAGAGATGATGGCTGGTACGTCGGCCCTGGCGCCTCCGGTTCGCTGATTGTCAACCGGTCGTCCATCGCCGTGGAGACGCGTCTCCGCTCGGGCGACGTGCTGCGGATGTCGCCGGACGGTCCGGATCTTTCCTTCGGCATCACCGCGCACGCGCCGGCGCCGCGCTTGGAAACGCTACGTCGAGCCGCTTCGAAGCCCCCGGAAGCCCCGCCTCAGGCCGTTTCGGCTCCGTGCGACCGGAACGGCCCGATTTCCCCGGCGCCGGTTGAAGCCTCGGCGCCGGGGCCGGATTCCGTTCCGGCGGAGAGCCGCCGCGGCGTTTGGATGGCGCTGGGTGTTGCGGCGGCCGTGCTGCTGGTGGTGGTGGTGGTCGGGTGGTGGACCGCCGGATTTGGTCGGCATGGAGAGGAATCCGTCGCCCGGGGCCCGGAGGCCGCGCCGGAAACCAACGGAAAGCCCGAGGTGAAGAGCGCGGCGATCGATAACCAACCGCCGAGACGGTCGAGTGATGACGCCGCTGCGTTGCAGGTTGCCGACGATCCTTGGGCTCGCGTCGAAGAGGAGCTTCGCAAGGCGGTGTTCCTGGTCTTTGTTGAGGCGGGCGACGAGAAGAAAAGCCACTTGTGGCCTTTTGCCACCTGCACGGCGATTGGCGATTTCGCGCTTCTCACCACCGCGAGGGAAACGCTGCAATTGGCCCTCTGGCGTCGTCAGGGCCAGCGGATCTGGGTGAGTCGTTCGGTCGACGGCCCGAGGATCGCGGTCAAGGACTTTCGCGTCCATCAGGAGTTTGTCTCCCTTGCGGACAAACCCGGCGACTGGATCCATGCGAACTTGGGTCTGCTGGTGACCGAGGAGAAGCTGCCGAGTGCCGCCCGCCTGGCGTCGCTCGATGCATTGCAGGAACTGGAGGAGGGGCTTCCCCTCTCTAGTTTTGGTTTCTCGCACGATGGCGGCAAGATCACGCGGTTCCACAAGCTCGAGCCTCGTTTGTATCGCGGAGAGGTCTACTTGCTCGGCGATCCTTTCCGGAAGGCCAGCCCTCTGCGCCTACTGGAAATGAAGGCTGAAATTCCCGAGAATGTCTATGGCAGCCCGGTCGTCGACGGCCAGGGACGGGTGGTCGGCGTTTACGGAGAGGCGGCGCCCGCACAAGCCCTTGGAGTGAAAAACCTGCACTACGCAGCCGTCTTGGATGTCGCGTTGTTGCGGTCTTGGCTGGCGGGGAGCGAGCGCGGCTGGCTGCCGCCGCCGGTGGATGCAACTCGAGCAGACAGAGCAGAAAGCCCATCGCCATGAGTTCCGAACAGCCGCCCATCGGGATTGACTTGGGCACTACGTACTCCGTGGTGGCGCGCCTCGACAGTGCGGGCCGCCCGGTTACCATTCCCAACGAGTTGGGCGACTTGGTCACGCCCAGCGCCCTCTTTGTGGATGACGACGAGATCATCATCGGCAAGGAGGCCGTCAAGGCTGCGGTCCTGAAACCGGAGGCGTATGCGGAGTGTTTCAAGCGCGACATGGGGAGCGTGGCCTTTCGTCGCAAGGTCTGCGGCCGGAAAGTGCCGCCCGAGATTCTCAGCGCTTTCGTGCTGGACCGTCTGCGGCGCGACGCGCAGCGCCGGATCGGACCTTTTCGCAAAGTCGTCGTCACCGTTCCGGCCTTCTTCGACGAGTCACGGCGCCGGACCACGCAGAACGCCGGCTGGCTGGCCGGATTGGAGGTGCTGGACATCATCAACGAACCGACCGCCGCCGCCATTGCCTACGGGTGCGACCGCGGCTTTCTCGATCTTACCGATCCCGACCAGTCCAAAACGGCCGAGAAAATCCTGGTCTACGATCTGGGCGGCGGGACATTCGACGTAACCATCCTGGAGATCCGCGGCGCCCGATTCCGGACGCTCGCCACCGACGGCGACGTTCGCCTGGGCGGCAAAGACTTTGACGAGCGGTTGGTCCGCCATCTCGCTCACCAGTTTCTCGACGCGCATGGCGTCGACCCGCTCGCCGATCCGCAGGACGCCGCCCAACTCTGGCTCGACGCTCAGGATGCGAAACACGCCCTCTCCGAGCGGACCAAGACGACGGTCCTCTCGTTTCACGCCGGCATCCGCATGAGGATGGAAGTCAGCCGCAACGAGTTCGAGGAGATGACCGCGGATCTCCTCGAGCGCACGGAGACGACCGCCTCCCTGGTCGTCCGCCAGGCCGGATTGTCGTGGGCCGAGATCGATCGCGTTCTTCTGGTGGGCGGATCGAGCCGCATGCCGATGGTCCGAGACATGCTGAGGAAGCTGACCGGCCGGGAACCCGATTGTTCGCAGTCTCCGGACGAAGCGGTCGCGCACGGAGCGGCCCTGTACGCCGGCGCGCTGATGGCGAAAGAGACAAAACCCAGCGAATCGACGTGCGAGGTGGTCAACGTCAATTCTCACAGCCTGGGCGTGGTGGGCGTCCACCGAACCACCGGCCACAAGACCAATGTCGTCGTCATCCCGAAAAACACGCCGTTGCCGGCCGGCGCATCGCGGGTTTTCCACACGGCGCAAGCCGATCAGCGGAGCATCCGCGTGCCCGTGGTCGAAGGCGAGAGCGAGCGCCCCGAGGATTGCATCGCGCTGGGCGAGTGCGTGGTGAAGGATCTGCCGCCGGGGCTTCCGGCCGGAGCGACCATCGAGGTCGAGTACCGCTATGCGGCCAATGGACTGATCTCGGTGACGGCGCGGGTTCCTGCGGTTCGTTATTCCGCCCGCGTGGAGATCCAGCGGACGCAGGCGTCCGATCTCGACGACCTCAACACCTGGCGCGCCAGACTCCTTGGTAAGCCGCACTGGGACCGGGACAAGGCCGACGAAGCCGTGGGCAACGTCACCGTCGACTTGAGCGATCAGGCGAGCATTCTGCAGCGGCTCGATGCGCTGTACACCAAGTTGGGCATCACCGCGGTACAACTTTCGCTGCCGCAGACGCTGTCAGCCTCCCGTCAGGCGGCCGTCGCTGCGGCAAAGGAATTGTCTCAAGCCCGAGAAGCACTGGCCCATGCCGAGCAAGCAAGCCAGGTGTCGCTCCACGACGCTGCCGTCCTGCACCAGGGCGCCAAGCTATCGCTCGCCAGAACGCTCTGCGAAGAGGCTCAGAAGCGGGCCGATTTCGCATCCTTGGTGCTGGGACGCGACTGCGTCGAGCATGGCTTCATTCCACCGGGCGTCAAGAGCGAATTCGAGGAATGCGTCCAGCTTCGGCGGCGCCTGGCGACCACTTGAAGGGTTTGCATCGGCGAGAGAATCGCTGTTGCAGGCAGGAAGGACTTGCCGCCCCGGTGAATGCGATACTTGTTCTTTCGCTGATGCTGGCCACCGCGGAACTCAACCGTAAGCTGCCCGAGGATCTGGTGGCGCAGGCGGAAGAACGCCTCTCGATCGAGAGCGACGGCGACCTGATGACGCGGACCGTGGCAGCCGACGTGATGGTTTACCAACCGCAGGGCTCGGATGTTGAAGAAGGTGGTTTGGCGATTTCTGCGCCGTACAAGCTTGTCGTAGGCTCCGAGCTGGTTCTCCCGCATCCGGCTCTTGGGCAAGGCATCACGCGTTCGCTCGCCCAGGTTGACGCCTGAGCTTCTGGAGTTCAACGAGCCCCAGGTTCTGGTAGCCGTACTGCAAGGGGAAGCGTGCCGTTCCCCTGCCGGCGACCTTGTGCTTGCGACACAACCACTGCGGTGTCGCTCGCGCACATGGTGGTCTATGGCAAGGCTACCGCATTACCACGTTCGAGGCTCAATCACACGGCTTCAGCACTCGCTGTCTACGCTTGGCAATGCCGGTTAACGGCGGCCTGACCCGACAGTGGTTGTCGGAAAAAGCTACTGCTCGTTTCCCACCAATTCCGGCATACCGGCCTTCTCGATCAATGCGCGGTACTGCCGGTCGAGATCGGCATACGAGGCGCCGCTGAGTCGGGCCAGCGTGCCCGCGTCGGCCCGGCCGCTGTAGACCGCGCTGAGATAGGCCACCAGGGCGTCGCGGTAGCGTCCGGCTTCGTGGGAGATCAAGAAGTGGGTCAGCCCGGCAGCCTGGCTGTAGATCGTGGCGATCCGCGGATGCGTCTGAATCGCTTCGCGTCCCATCGCGGCCAGGTCGGCCAGCGGCACGTAGAAATCGTCGTGCAGCAGGCGATACCGCGCCGCCAACATCCGCAAATCGTCGAAGCCGCCCAACACGTAGAAACCGTCGTCCTCGTGGAGCGATTCCATGTACAGCGCGATTCCCTCCACGATCCAGAAATTCGACCGCAGGCCCACGTCCGGCGCGACGGGGCGCGATTCGTGAAAGAGCTGGTGCGTGGCCTCGTGGTAGAGCGTGCGCCGATCGCTTTTCTCTCCGGCAAAGAAGTACGCTCGCCGCGTGCTGTCCACGTAGACGCCGATCGACATTTCGATATTCGGAAAGGCGCTGCGCAGGGCCTGATTATAATCGTCGCGGCTGCGAAAATAGACAACCTGGTGGCGAGGCAGTCGCGCCCAGTTCGACCTGGCGCGGCCGTCAAACAGCGCGGTTACCTGGGCCTCCGTGGCGAAATAGCGAATGAAAAGCTGTTTCCAGACGAGATAGAGCTGTTCCAGCTTCACGCCGAGTTGAACACCTGCTTCGAGACTGTGGTTCGTGCGGATCGTGTAGTGCTCGGTCTCCACTTCCCAACCGGAACGGATATCGCGATGAAGCTGGGCGTCTTCGTCGGCGGTAATCCATCGTCCGCCATAATAGCGCTCGCCTTGCTCGTAGCGGCGAACGTAGCCCTTGGGAATCCAGCCGAACTGCTCGTGCCACGTCTGGCCCGCTCGCAGCCGGCTGATCTCCCAGAGCGTTCGCCACTCGTTCTGATGCTTCTGGTAACCGAGCAGCTTGCGGATCGTCTCGTGATCCGGATTCTCGCGCAACGCCGACAAGACGAGATCAAAGGCCAGCGACGCCCGCCCGTTGCGGACCGCGCGCCGCGCCAGGGCTTCCAGAGAGTTGGCGCGTTCGCGGCGGAGTTGATAAAAACGTTTCTCCCATTCCGCCACTGCCGCCGGCGCGTCGGCCGGCGGCTCCGGCCGGCCGACCTCGCGAGGAAAGATCGCCACGTAGAGCTTGTCCGAGCTGCGCGGGCTGAGCCAACCGCGGGTGGTCTTGGCCTGCTCCGCCAGCCCGCGACCTTCGCACCACCGGGCGAGTTGCTCGAGTTCGCCCTGATACTTCTCGTACAGTTCTGAGGCGGCATAATCGAATTCATCCGCCCAGGCCTGGCACGATACCGCGGCCAGTATCGTCGCGCAAAGAACGACCAACGTTTGTCGGCCGATCGAGGTGCGGCCCGTCCGACGGGTTTCGGGAAGCTGGAATT
Organism: Rhodopirellula sp.; assembly: GCA_012728855.1. GTDB lineage: Bacteria > Planctomycetota > Planctomycetia > Pirellulales > Thermoguttaceae > JABWBD01. The sequence continues at coordinate 9,060 of JAAYEH010000341.1, forward strand.
CCAGTGTGCTGCTCCTATTCGTCGCCTAGGCGCTTCCGGCGGCCATCGCGGCCACTGAGCCCTCCTCCAGTGTACCACCACTTCCTCGAAAGGGAAATTTATCGTCCTCCCCGGAACAACGGTTCGCGCAGGCTTGCGGCGGTGACGATTCCCACCGCCCGTCCGTCCTCGTCCAATACCTCCGCCAGGTTCTCCTTGGCGCCGTGCAACCGCGTCAAAACGTTGATGTAGGAATCGTTCTGAGCAACCATCAGTAGCGGCCGAACCGTCATGACTTCCGCGGACGGATCGAGCCTTAGATCGGCCACCCGTACATAGCCGATCAGTCGGCCCTCGTCGCCGGCCCCTTCCAACGGCACGGCCGACAAATGATGGCGCCGAGCCAGTTCCAGAATTTCCTCTTTGCTCATATCCGATGTCGCCCTGGCCACCTTCGCCGGCGGAACCACGTACGTGTGAATCGGCCGACTTGCCAAAGCGAAGATCCCCTGCGCCAAGCTCCGCTGTGAGGGCCGCAGGATGCCGGCCTCATGACCTTCTTCCAGAATCCGCTGCAATTCCCGGCGGGCGATCCTCAACCGGATCATCTCCGGCGATTCGGTGGCAAAATGGGCCAGCACCCAGTTCAATCCCCAAAGCACCATGCTCACGGGAAAGAATAGAACAACGCAAACGAGGAACAGCGGACCGCCTATCCGCAGCAGGCGATTCGGCGCGCGAAGAGAGAGATTCTTCGGCAACAATTCGCCATAGACGAAGAGAATCGGCGCCAGCACGAGCGGGGCGATCAGATCCGGGACGTGGCTTTGCCCTTCCCAGATCGCCTGGGCGCCCATGACGATTCCCAACGACACCAGATAATTCGCCAGGTTGTTGCCGACCAGCGCGGTGGCGATGAACAGCGTCGGATGATTGGTCAGCCAATGAAGCCCTCGAGAAACACGGTCTCCGCCCAACGCGTCCAGAACGAGTCGGATGCGGGTGGCGCGGTAGAAACCGGTCTCGGAACCGCTAAAGAACGCACTGAAGAAAAGGCCGACCCCGGCCAGCCCGACCGCGAGCCAGATCATCCGGAAGCCTCCTCCGCCTTCGGATCGACGCGAGTCACTTCGACGAGCAATTGGCCGCGCTCGGGCACATCGAGCACCTTGAACTGCAGCGGCCCCCAGCGGCACTCGTCCCCGGTCGCCGGCAATCGTTCCAGCGTCTCCTGGATCACTCCCGCCACGGTGACGCCTTTGCTCGGCGGACGAGGGACATCGAAGTAGCGGGCCAATCTTCGCAAGCCGGTCATCCCGGTCGCCATCCATACGCCGTCGCCGACCCGACGAATCGGTTCGCGCTTCAGCAGTCGCTCGCTGCGGCTGGCGGTATGGATGAAAATGGTGTCCAGCACGTCTTCTGCGGTGAGGACTCCGATCGTCTCGCCCAATTCGTTGACGACGGCGGCCACGCGATGCCCGCCGCGATGCATCAATTCCAAAGCATGGGCGGCGGTAGTACACCAAGGAACATAGGCCACCGGCGCGGCAAGCCGCTCGAGATGGTCGTCGGGGATGTGCGGCAAGTCGAGCAAAGGGACGGCGCCGGTTACTTCGTCGCTGTCCGGCTCGGTGACCAGCAGGTAACCGCTCGGCGGCATACGCCCTTTGAGATCGCCGATCGATACCGGTGGACGGAACGAGAGGAAGCGGGTGCGAGGTCGCATCAGTTCTTCGACACGGATGTCGGAAAGAAGCACCAGGCTTTGGAGCACGTTTTGCTCCTGGCCCAACAGCGTTGCGTCGGAAGTCGACAGTTCGACGGCCTTTTCCAAGTCGCCGACGCGGAGGTACGGTTCGGACTCGAAGTTCGGCCAAAGCACGCGCTGCGAAAGAAGACTCACCAGGCGAAACGCCGCCAGCACCGGGCCCAACAGCCGAATCACCGCCATCAGCGGCACGGCGGCGAGCGTCGAGATCATTCGCGGTTGGAGCACGGCCAGGTTCTTCGGCAGCATCTCAGCGAAAACAATCAACGTTATCAGCGAGCCGACGGCCAGCAGCCCCGCCTCGGTATGCGACCCGCCGCGCTCCAGGTTGATGCTCGCGATCGAGGAGATCGTGAAGTAGGCGACGTTGATCAGCAGGTTGCAGAAGAGAATGGCCGTGAGCAACCGGTCGGAATCATTCAGCAGGCGGGCGGCGAGGCGCTGCGCGGGATTGCCCAAGGCGAGGCGGCGCCGATCGCCTCGGCTCAAGTAGAACAGCGCCGCCTCGCTGCACGAGAAGAATGCCGACGCGAGAATCAAGGTTCCCATGGCCAGCAGCCAGGGAAGTTGTTCCATCAGCACCTTCGCAACCTCGTCGATTGGGGCGGGAGGAAATGCCGGCGACTATTGCTCGCCGATGGTGGTTCGTCCCGTTGCCACGTCGAATTCGTAAATCGCGGGGACCATCATGGCGGCCGTCGTGAAACCGTATGCGGCTGCGGTCACCAGAAACACCCCCAGCGTGTAGTCCAGGAAGAAACTGGTGATCGCATAAAAGGTCGCAAACGGGCAAAGGAACGACGCGACCCCGACGGCCGCCGAAGGGTTCCTCGCCCCCAGTGCGACATACAATCCGATTCCGCCGCCGAGCATGAATGCCAGAAACGGCTGCAACTGAGCCTGAAACGAACCGCTGAACGCAACCATCATGCGCATGCAGACGGCCACGCCCATGAACAAGAAAAACACCGTCCCCAAACTCGTGCCAATGGCGCTGCGCGAATTGGGATAGGTCATTCCCGCATGGATCCCCAGCATCGCTACGAAGAGATAGAGTACTGCCAGCCCGCCGACCAGGTAGACCATGTTCTCCATCCCCATCGCGCCGACATACCAGAGGTAAAAGCAGAGCCCGATGGGCAAAAGCACCATTTCCTTGGTGTTGTAAAACACACCGCCGAGCTTCCCGAAGACGATCTCTTTGGGCGTCAGGTCGCTGACCAGAATGAGATCCAGCGCTCGAACGTCGCGCTCGCTGGTGAGCGAGGTAACGGCCTGGGCGTTGACGAGAACCAGGCTGAGAAGAAACAGCGGCACCAGGGCAATCGCGCCGGCTTGCCGGGTCATCGGTTGGCCCCCCTCGGCCATCCAGTACAGACTGGCGGCCGCCAGCGCGAAAAGAAGCAGATAGGCGAACCGAATGACAAGAATTCGTCGGCCGTAGGCCCAGGTCCGCATCTCCCGCCAGATCACCGGGTTGTCCCAGACCTCGCGGGCCCGACTGCGCCGCTTTTCACGAACAGCCCCGGGCGCGGCCGCGGAACCCGCACTTCGATCCTTCTGCTGCGCAACGTCGTACTCGGCGCCCCAAATGCTCTGACGGTTCCATGTTTCGTCTTCGCGCACCATGCGGTGCGTCTCTCGCGACGGGTTCCACACGCGGACCATTCCAACGGCGACGGCATTGAGCAACACCACGATCGAGCCGCCGATCAACAGGAAGAAGTTGACGGGCGTGCGGAGCGGACCGAGGGCCTTGTCCACCTCCGGGTACGGCCGGGTCGCTTCGAGGATCGCTTGCCAGGGACTGAAGCCGGCGGCCCAGGTCGGGGCCGAAATGCCCAGCCAACCGGCGCCCAGCGCCTCGGAAGCGACAATTTCCCACACCGCCAGCCAAAGCACCAATACCAGCACGGTCATCGCCAGTGCCTGGAACGTCTTCTCTCGCCACAGCGCCAACAGCGAACCAAGGCTGCCGCAGGCCAGTGCCGCGACGAGGGTCACGGCAAACACGCGGGCGACTTGCGCGGCAGAAACCCCTCCGAAAAGAGTGGACAGCATGAACAGCGGTACGGCGGCCAGCAGCAAGACAATGATATTCAGCACACTGGCCAGCAGTTTGCCAAACACCAATTCACTGTTGGTGAGGTTCGTTAGCAACAACAGGATCAGGGTTCGGCGATCCTTCTCCTGGGCCACGGCGCTGGCGGCGACAAGGGCCGAACAGAACATCACCAGAGCCAACTGCAACGGCGCCAGGATTTGAAATAGCACCATTCCGAACCGAGCCAGATCTCCAATGTCCCGGACGTGCTGCGTTCCGGTCAGAATCAGAAACGCGGTGCTCATCAACAGCAAGAGAATGCCGGCGTATGCCGTTCGCGCGACGTACATCGCCTTCCGACGCGGGGCAATCGTGAGTTCGCGATGAAAAACCGGTCCGATAAACAACGAAGTATCTCCCATCCTGACGCTGAAATATACCGCTTGAGGCTGATTCTAACGGAACCTCGTTTGACGCCAAGCCCGGCGGGCTGGGCGTTGGCTGCCGCGCAGAGCCCGCCGAGAACTCCATCATACCACGATGTGTCTGCCGGCAGGAGTCACCAAGGCGGAAGAGGAGGAAGAAATAACGCCATAAACCCTTGTGGCTTAGAGCGTTACAAATACGCCCGGAGGGACTCGAACCCCCAATCCTCGGTTCCGAAGAACACGGGTGAATACAAGAATTGCCGTGTGTTTAGGCATACTTGTTCTTTCTTGGTTTGTACCGAGGAAATGCTGGAAGAAGTATCACGGCGGCAAAGTACGGTACTTCCAATATCCTAACTCGGTGGAGGGGTGCGAAGCAGCGGTAGCCGAATATCATGCGTGCCTACATCGGCAGAAGCGGGGCCGTCCTGTGGGGGGTGCTGATGCGAGCGTCATCTCCGATTGTTGCAGCAGTGCATCGAGTGGTATGAGCGGTTCGGCGCACCCGAAGACGAAGAGGAACATCGGGTCGAGATCGGCAGGCTCGTGGACCGTATCGAACAGGCGTTCTCCGATCCAGCCAAGGTCAGCCCGGACAGGCAAATGATCGGAGTTTGGCGGCATCAAGATGACGGCAGCACAACGTACGATCTTGTTGGCAGCCTTGGTGGCAAGAGTTTGGAAAGCGTGATGCGAGTCGTCATCGTCACCCACGAAAAGAGCGGTGAGCTTCAGAAGCCCGAGCAGGCGGGGCTGTTCCCGACGGTGATCGATGGCACCAGCTACCTGAATCTCGCTCGCGCCAAGCAGGAACAACTGGCGAAGATCCAAGAGAGTTGAACAACCGCGTCTGCCGGCCTGCCGCCAATCCGAGAGGTTCGTTTTCGCAGGCAGTGGGACTACGGTTTCTGCTCCCCGCCAAGAATCTCACCGATCTGCCGTAGCTGTTCCACGTCCTCGGCCCGCATCTTACCCGAGTGATCCGGTGCCGTTGCCAGCAGCACGTTGGCCGCACCTCGTTTCCAGCCCTGCCGGATTCGTTCGGCAACAGCTTCCGCAGGAAAGGGATGGCTCGGAGCAAACCCACGGCCCTCACCATAGGTAAACCAGCAGGACGGTCCCAGGGGATCGTACTTGATGCCGCCTTCCCGACCTTGGGACACGAGGCTGTATTCGAAGGGAAGATAGTAGGTCTTGCCATCCACCACGCGGAGCGAATCGTGGCCGCCAGCCGGAGGCAGCACCAGCTCTCCGTTCACGGCATCCGTGGGGAAATAGTTGATCTTGGTGCCGTCCTGAACGTGCTGGTTGAGCATGACGACGGCATTGGGCTGGAGGCTTTTCAGGGCGTCGTAGATTTCCTGGGCACTGAGGTCCGCTGGCGCCCAGTTCATCATGTCGAGCCAGAAGTACGGGATCTCGCCGTACCGGTTCGCCAGTTCGTAAAGCTGGGCCAAGATCATGGCTCGGGCGTTTGGGTTGGGACTCCACTTCCCGCCCCAGAGACAGTAGTAGAACGCCGGAGCGATTCCTTGTTTTCGGCATTCCGCTACGAATTCCCGGCAGACATCGCCGGTGTTGCCGCTGGAAGCAACATCGAAGTCGGTCGTGGCACTGTTCCAGAGCAGAAAGCCCGAGGTATGCCGGGTCGTCAGCACGGCGTATTTCATGTCCGCTTGCTTGAAGGCGGCCACCCATCCGGCGACATCAAGCTGCGGGGGGGTGTAGATCTTGGAATCGGTGATCTTGCAGTGCTCGCTGCCGCTGAACTGGTTCGAGTTGAAGCAGACGAACGCCCCGAGCCGGTACGATTCCCATTTCTTCAGCAGATCGTCTTTCTGGGCGGCGGGCGAGTGCTGATGCGAAAGATCGATCCGGTAGGTATTCTCGGTATCGCCTGCCGACGTGATTCGGATAACGGCGGTATCGCCCTCACGGGTTTCTCTGACAACCGGCTCGGCGAACGAGGTCGTTGTGGCACAGATCAACGTCGCAACGACGATGAACAGCACTGAAGGACATTTTCGGCACATGGTCTTCCTCGCAGCGAAATACCAAGGGGACTGCTTTGACAGAGTCTAACGGATCGGAGTGGAGGCGATTGATCTCCTGGAGATACTCAAGCGAAATCGGCTCCGCAACCAGCCGAGCCCTCGTGAAACGCTGGATGCCAGCCATCCGCGTCAGTTCCCTGCGGGGTTAGTCTTCTTCCGCTTGGCTGCCGGTTTCTCTTCCATCACCATCCCTTCATGAGACGACACCTCCAGGTAGGAGTCGAAGACCCGGACTTTCTTCCAGTTGCCCTTGTTCTCCTCGATGAACTTCAGGTGTCGTTCTGCCTCGGCATACTGATCGTGGGCGGCTTTATTCTTGAATACGAGGTGCAGCGCCACGTCGAAGTCCCGGTCGTTCACGTCCCGCTGGAACTCTTCGCCCAGCGGCCCAGCGGCAAACCAGATCGTACCGGGATGGCCGGAAAGGTATTTCTTGCAGGCGGCGACGAGCTTATCTTTGGCCTGGGGCGAGTTGTCGGTCAGGCTGAAGTACACGTCGTGGGAGAGCATTTTATCGGTCTCGGCCGCAATGGATGACTGCGAGACGGACGTGAGCAGACACAATGCAAAGGCCACACCCACGAGGTACAGGACTTGACGATTCATGCTTGGTCTCCTTCGAAACAACTTCTGGAACTGTTCTGGCGATATTATTGGCAAGACAGCAGCGAAAAGCAATCTACTTCGAGGCGGTTCACGGCTCTTCCCCTTCCTCCATGTTGTTGAAAATGGCGACGATACTCGTGGAACGGCACGGAGCAATAACCCCGGTATGGCTCGCCCCGTTTCAGCGTCTCGTAGAAACTCCAATCACGATGGACGTGGGTGGGATGATGCGAGTTGGCCTGCAAGATCGGATTGCCAGTCCGGCAAGTTTCCCACCTCATCCAGCGGCAATTCTCGCAGCGGCGTAAGCACTTCCAGATCATCGCGTTGCCGGGCCTCGGGAAGGTACGCGGCGGAACACTCCACTTCGCCGAGATCGAGCGTATTGTGAATCCACATCAGGCGGGCGTCGGGCGGCTCGGCCAGGCCGATCACCCCCAAGGCCAGATCGAGAATCTCCCGATCCGTCTCGTAGTCCAAGGGGAGCATCGATGCAGAAACGTGTCCGGCGATGATCCCATTGAGCCGAGTCGCCGCCGTATCCATCTCGCGGACAACCCGGCTCCTGCAAAACTCGGCGATGCCCAGTCCGACCGCATTGCCGTGCGTCTCGGGCGTCAGGCCGCGGACCGCGATCACCTTCACCTTGGGCAGTTCCCCCTCGACGGCCTTGTGATCGTCGAGCTTGCGGCCCACCACGTTGGTGTCCAGGCCCGTGCCGCTGATGTTCTTGCCGATGCGGTCGATCAAGAGGACGTCGACCCGGTCGAACGGAAGCCGGGCCATCGACTCCCGCGCGAGCACCAGCAGTTCCTTCTCGCGGGATTCAAACTCCTGCGGCCGGACCGCTTCGATGCGGGCGGTCTGGTCGAGCGCGTTCTCGACGATGCCCAATCCGCCGACGACGCGGCACTTCTCGAGCACCTCGGCGGCGACGCTGCGGACGATCTGCCCGAAGCTGAAGTCGCCGATGGCCCGGTGGTAGACGGCCGCGCCGTCGCATTTGCCCAACCCGATCAAGAGCATCTTCATCAGCCCGCTCTCGATATCACCGACGAACCGGGTGTGCGGCTTGATGCGATTGACCACCATCACGTGGTCGGCCTCGAAGGCCTGGCGGTCGAAATGGACGGGAAAGCCTTCGGCCGTCTGACAGACGACCACCGTTTCCATGCTGGCGCGAATCGGGCATCCGACGAAATCCTCGGTAATCCCGTACGATGCCAGCACCTCGCGCTGCCCTGCGGCGGTCCCGCCGCCGTGACTGCCCATCGCCGGAACCACGAACGGCCGGGCGTCGAGTCCTTTGATGTGCTCGGCGATCGTCCGGATCATCGACGCGATGTTGGCGATCCCCCTGCTTCCGGCCGCAATCGCCACCGTCTGGCCGGGCGAAACCCGACGCTCTAAATCCAACCGCCGCATTTGGCGGTGGACTTCCGCGGGAACATCCTCGACTCGTTGGCAAGAGAACTTCTGCCGCAGGCGAAAAACCGTTGGGTATCGGGATGCGTAATGGTTGGACATGAATGTAGTCTTGCGCAAGGGGGTCGGAAGTCTTTTTCCTTATCGGCCACAGAGAGGGGAGAGTCAAGAGTCGATCCGATTGCCTGGCTCTGGACTCTCGACTCTGGACTCTCGACTTTTTAAGACTCCCGACCCCTTCTTGGTTGCTGGGTACGATTTATTTACCAGCGGAACCGATTGCCTTGGTGAGGGCTTCGACGAAGAAAAAGTCGCCCCACATGACCGACTCGTCGACGCCGAGGTTCTTCTTGGTATGGTAGACACCGTGCTTGAGTATACCTTCCCAGCCGGAGTCGCGGACAGCCAGGTACGGCGGGCTCGCGAGGACATCGAGCATGGCCAGTGCGGTATTACGGTAGGTGGTGGCCTTTTCCGCCGATGGGGTCTGGCGGGCGAGATCGAGCAGTCCGCTGGCCGCGATGGCCGCTGCCGAACTGTCCTTCTGCGGTCCCCAGGGAAGCGGCTGGGAAAGATCGGCGTCGAAATCCCAGTAAGGGATGTTGTCCTCCGGCAGATGGCTCAGCCAATAACTGGCGTTTCGCTCCGAGACGTCGAGAAACTCCTCCCTGCCGGTTAGCCCGTAGCACTTGCTGTAACCGTACAGCGACCAGGCCAGCCCGCGCGCCCAGGCGCTATCGTCCCGCAGTCCTTGGTGCGTACTCTGCCGGAGAAATTCCCCGGTCCGTAGATCGAAAATGCCTTCGTGGGCGGTCGAGCCGTCGGACCGGACCAGCCGGTCGCGTGTCGTCCGGCAGTGGGCGGTGGCAATCCGCCGCAACTCTTCGTTGTCCGCTTCGTTGGCGGCGTAGAAGATCAAGGGAACGTTCATCATAATGTCGATGAACAGCGAGTCGAGACCGATGAAGGAGCAAAGATACTGCCCCGGCTCGATGAAGCGCTTAGCCAGCGTTCGTCCGGCGGTGATCAGGATCTGATGGAGCCGCTCGTCGCCGGTCAGTTGGTACCAGGGCAGATAGGTGTTCAAGAAAATGAAGCCGAGGTCGTGGACATTGCGGTCCACCTGGCGGTGTTCGAGAAGCCGGGAGTAGTGCTCGGCCCGTTCTCGCCACGCCGCATCGGAAGTCCGCTGGTGGAATTTCCACATCATGCCGGCGAAGAAACCGCCGGTCCAGTCGGTCCAGAGTTCACCCTGGTGAAACCATTGACCGTCGGTTGTGTAGATGGGAAAGTAGTCGGGATGGCGCTGGATCGTGGCGGCGACCTGCTCCTCGGCGAACTGCAAGGCAGCCGTGTAGTTGGCGATTCGTTGGTCGTCCATCGTCGGTCCCTCCTCCTTATCATCGTCGTGGATTCATTGCCGTTGCTCCGCCCCATGTTAGCGGCAGGAAACGGGGGCGTAAAGTGGGTAGACCTTTGCATGTACGAACCGGTTCTGCACATGGTGCTCTACCAGCCCGAGATTCCCTACAACGCCGGCGCGGTGGGGAGAACCTGCGTCGCCGTGGGAGCGAAACTCTGGCTCGTCCGGCCGCTGGGATTTCGGATCGACGATCGCTACCTGCGACGGGCGGGCCTCGACTACTGGCCGCACCTCGTCTGGGAGGTTGTCGACGACTGGGAGTCGCTCGTGGCGAGCCTGCCCGATCGCCGGCCGTGGCTCCTTTCCAAAACGGCCGAAACGCGGTACTGCGACGTCCGTTTCCAGATGGGCGACGTGCTGGTTTTCGGCAGCGAGTCCGCCGGGCTGCCCCGGTCCTTGCTCGAGGAGAACCGCGACCGCACCCTGCGGATCCCGATTCGACCGGAAACGCGGAGCTTGAATCTCTCGGTGAGCGTGGGAATTGTCGCTTTCGAGGCCCGCCGCCAGTGGGACGCGCAGCCGTCGGGCTGAAAGGCCGTAGCTGGGCTTTGGAGGGGAGATTTTTTCGCGAGGCGCTGGAATACTGTCCGCCGGTTCACTATATTGCGGTGGTTGACGGGCTCACGGGTCTGTTTCCGCCGGTACATTCCACGTAGGGGCTGATGTTCAAGTTTATCCATACGGCCGACATCCATCTCGACAGTCCGCTCCGCGGCCTCCAGCGCTACGAGGGCGCGCCGGTCGAGGAAATCCGTCAGGCGACGCGACGGGCCCTGGAAAACCTCGTCGAACTGGCGATCGATCAGTCGGTCGCCTTCGTGCTGATCGCCGGCGATCTCTACGACGGCGACTGGAAGGAATTTCGCACCGGCCTGTTTTTCGTGACCCAGATGGCAAGGCTTCGCGAGGCAAGCATCCCCGTGTTGATCGTTGCCGGCAATCACGACGCCGCCAACAAGATGACGCGCAAGCTGCCGTTGCCGGAAAACGTCACCGTCCTGTCGCACCGCAAGCCCGAAACGATCCGCATCGAGCCCTGCGACGTGGCCATCCACGGCCAGGGGTTTGCCAAGGCGGCCGTGCTCGACAACCTTGCCTGCCAGTACCCCGTGGCCGACCCGGGCTTGTTCAACATCGGGCTGCTGCACACCAGTGCCACCGGCCGTGAGGGGCACGAACCCTATGCGCCCTGCACCCTCGACGACCTCCGCGGCCGTGGCTACGACTATTGGGCCCTCGGCCACATTCATAAAGCCGAAGTGGTCTGTCAGGATCCACCGGTCGTCTTTCCCGGCAACGTTCAGGGGCGAAGCGTGCGGGAGACGGGAGCGAAGGGTTGCGTGCTGGTGACCGTCGACGACGATCACCGCGCCGACATCCAGCCGCAAGCGATCGACGTGTTTCGCTGGGAGATATGCCGCATCTCGGCCGCCGACATTCGGACCGGCGAGGATCTTCTCGACCGGATCCGCGATCGATTCTCCCAATTGTCGCAGTCGGCCGAGGGACGGTCGGTGGCGGTGCGGGTCGAGATCGCCGGGGACTGTCCCGCCCATCGAAACCTGGCGGCGGAGCCGCAGCGCTGGACCAATGAAATCCGCGCGGTGGCTCAGGATGTCGGCGGCGGCGTTTGGGTGGAAAAGGTCGCGCTGGCCACCTCGCTGCCGCCGCAGTCGCAAGGCATCGACGCGCTCGACGGCCCGGTCGGCGACTTGGTCCGTTACGTGGAGGAAATCCGGAGTATGCCCGACAAGTTGGCCGCGCTTGCCGGCGAGTTGGCCGACCTCCGCGACAAGCTCCCCGCCGAACTCAAAGAGGGCCCCGACGCCCTCGGTCTCGATCGCCCCGAAAAGATCGGCGAGATGCTCGAGCAGGTCGAACCATTGCTGGTCCAGCAACTCCTGAGACGGGAGTAAACCCCTGTTATGAGAATTCTCAAGCTCGATCTACGTGCTTTCGGTCCGTTCACCGACGTCGAGTTGGATCTCTCGGCCGGCCGCGAGGGGCTGCACCTGATCTACGGTCCCAATGAAGCGGGCAAGAGTTCGGCGTTGCGAGCCGTGGAGCAGATGCTCTTCGGGGTTCCGCCGCGCTCGAGCGACGACTTCATCCATCCGTACTCCAACCTCCGCGTCGGCGGCACTCTCGAAGGCCGCTCCGCCGGTTCGCCGCTGGCATTCTTGCGCCGCAAAGGAAACAAGGCCACGCTGCTGGAAGCCGACAACCGCACGGTCCTCGACGAAACCGCTCTGGGCGACTGTCTGGGCGGCCTCGATCGCGATCTGTTCGCCACCATGTTCGGCATCGGGCATCCGCAGCTTGTCCGCGGAGGGCAGGAAATCATCCGAGGCCAAGGGGAAATCGGCCAACTCCTCTTCGCCGCCGGTTCCGGAATCGCCGACCTGCAGAAGGTGCGCCAGCGGCTGGAAGATCACTCCGACGAACTGTTTACCCGTCGCGGACAGGTCCGCCAGATCAACCAGAAACTCAAAGCTCTGGACGAGGCCAAGCGGGCTCTTCGCGAGGCTCAACTGCCGGCGGCCCGCTGGTCGGAGCACGATGAAGCGTTGCGGGAAGCCCAGGCTCGCCGCAAAGCGGTCGTCGCCGAATTGCAGGATTGGGAACGCCAGAAACGGCGTTGGGACCGGTTCCGCCAGGCGCAGCCCTTGATCGCCCGCCGCAGGAATCTCCGCGCTCAGCGCGCCAGCCTCGGCTGCGTGCCGATTCTCCCGGACGGCTTCGCCGATCAGCGGCGGGAAACCGAGACGAATCTTCGCATTGCGGCCAAGGAGGAGCATTCGGCCGCCGAGGACCTGTCGCGCATCGGGCAGGAACTCGAGGCGCTGGCGATTCCGGCCGACCTGCTGGCCGCCGCCGATCGGATTGATGCGCTGTCGCAGACCTTGGGCGGTTATCGCAAAGCCCAACGGGATCTGCCGGGGCTGGAAGCGCGGCGCGAACAACTCAACTACGACGCCCGCGCCCTGCTCGGCCAACTCCGCCCCGAACTGGATCTGGCCCTGGCCGATCAGCTTCGCTTGACGAGTCCGCAGCGGCTTGAGATCCAGAATCTGGGCAACTCGGCCGGCGCCCTCTCGCGGCAATTGGAACAGTCGCGGGACCGCATTGCCGAAGCCCGCTCGCTGCTTGCCGATGCGGAAGCGGAGCTGGCGAGCCTGCCGGCGGATCGCGACGGGCGGCCGCTCGTCGCGGCCCTGCGCCGCATCCGTGGCCAAGGCGACCTGGAGCAACAGCGAACCGAAGCGACGGCGGAACTCCAGCGGCTCGACGAGGAATCGCATGTCGAGTTGAAGCGGCTGGGGCTGTGGTCCGGCACGTTGGAAGAACTGGAAACGCTGCCGCTGCCGACGCCTGAGACGGTCGACCGCTACGAAACCGAATTGTCCGAGGCGGAGCAACGGATCGGCAGCCTGGCGGACCGCGCCGACGAGGCAAGGTCGAAGCGAGCCGACGTGGATCGGCAGATCGAGGAAATCCGTCTTGGCGGCGACGTGCCGACCGAAGAAGATCTGCTCGCCGCACGCGCATTGCGCGAAGAAGGCTGGCAACTGGTGTTGGAGGCGTGGCAACAAGGAAGCTCCGACGACGCACGCACGGGGGTTTTCCTCGCGAATTTCTCGTCCGAAACCGACCTCTCTGCGGCTTACTCGCAATCGGTCGAGCGCACGGATGAGCTGGCCGACCGGCTCCGCCGCGAGTCGAATCGCGTGGCCAAGCGGGCCGCGCTGCAGGCCACGCGCGATACGCTCGATCAGGAAATTGCCCGTTACCAGGAGCAGATCGAGCGGGCGACCGACGCTCGGCGGCAACTCTTCTCGGCCTGGCGATGCTGCTGGCAACCGGCGAGAATCGAACCCTCTTCCCCGCGAGAGATGCGCGCCTGGCTTCGACGGCAACAGGCTCTGACGGTCAAGGTCCAGGCGATCCGTGGGCAACGCCTGGCGGCAGGGAACCTCGGCGACCGCATCGCCGCTTGTCGCAACGAGTTGGATCAGTGCCTCGCGCAGCTCGACGAAGCCCCCGGCGGCCCGGAGAAAACGCTCGCCGCGCTGGTCGATCGCTGTGAGCAAATCGCCGACCGGATTGCCGCCGTTTCCGAAAAGCGGCAGACGCTCGGCGAGACCGTCGCTCGGATGAGCAAGGAAGTCGCGGCGGCAGAAGCCGCCGCGGCGAAGGCGGATGCGGAACTCAATCACTGGCGGGATCGTTGGGCGGCGGCGATCGAGCCGCTGGGGCTGCCGCCGGAAAGCGAACCGGCGGTGGCCAACGAAGTGGTGGCGAGGATCGGTGAACTGTTCGACCGCCTTAAGGAGGCCGCCGGTTTTGCCGAGCGAATCGCGCAGATCGCCCGTGATAGCGAAGCCTTCTGCTCGGAGGCCCGCGACCTGGCCGGGCAGGTCGCGCCGGATCTGTCGGACACGGCCGTTGAAAGGGTCGTCGAGACCCTGGTTCGCCGATGTCAGAAAGCCGCTGAAGACCGGCAACAGCAGCAGAAGCTGCTGCGGGAGCGGAATCGCTACGAGGAGATCCGCCGAGCGGCGCACGAAAAGCGCGAGCAGCTTGCCGCGCGGCTGGCGACGATGTGCCGGGAAGCCGGCTGCGCGGAGCCCGAGGAATTGCCGCAGATCGAGCGCAACTCCGAGGCGGCCGCCCGTTTGGATGAGAATCTTGCTTCCCTGGACGATCAACTGGCGGTTCTGGCCGCCGGGGCCTCGAGCGACCAGTTCACGGCGGAGGCCGAGGCCGTCGATCCCGACGATCTTCCCGTCCGCATCAACGACCTTTCGCAGATAATCGAACGGTTGCAGGCGGAACGCGACGAACTGCAACGCCGCGTGGGGCAGGAAGAGAACGCGCTGGCTTCGATCGACACCGGCGCCCAGGCTTCCGAGGCGGGCGAAGCGATCCAGGATCTGCTGGCGCAGATTGCGACCGACGTGGATCAATACGTCCGCTACCGGTTGGCCGCCGTCGTGCTGAAGGAGGCGGTCCAGCGCTACCAGGAGCAGAACGAAGCCCCCGTCCTCCAACTCGCCGGCGATTACTTCCGCCGACTCACGGTCGGCTCGTTTGTCAAGCTCGTCGCCGATTTCAGCGAGCAAGGGGAGAAGGTGTTGATGGGCGACCGTGGCGACGGGAGCAACCTCGTTCCGCTGGCCGGGATGAGCGACGGCACCTGCGACCAACTCTACTTGTCGCTGCGGCTGGCGGGCCTGGAACACTTTCTCCAGAGCCACGAACCGGTGCCATTTATCGTTGACGACATTCTCATCGGCTTCGACGACCGGCGCTCGGCCGCCGCGCTGCAAATCCTCGCCGAGTTGGCCGGCAAGACGCAAGTGATCTTCTTCACACACCACGAGCACCTTCTCCAGTTGGCCGAGACGCACCTGCCGGCGGGCGAGTTTTTCATCCACCGCCTGCCCGGCCGACCAACTGTGGAGTGCGCGTGACTCGTCACCGCTTTCTTTCCTTCTTTCCACTTCCCATCCACCGGCTGGGCGAAGAAACGGTTATTCCTCCGCTTTGTCTATTGCGATCTTGGTGGATTGACTTTCCCCCCAGTGGCAAGTCTACTATGAGACGCGGAAACCGACATCCGCCACCATTCCTTCCGCCTGGAGAACCCACCATGACCCGAGAGAGACATTCGGTCCTTTGCCCGCGTGCGGATATGGGGTCAGGTCTTGAGGAAGCCCGGCGAAATGCGTTTGGTGTTGGGGAGCGCGGAGGCGTGATTCACCGTTGAACGATGCTCAGCACGCGTATGGCAACTCTGAGAGGCTCTGAGCCGTAGCACCGCGCAAAGTGC
>JAAYEH010000342.1 GCA_012728855.1 Rhodopirellula sp.
AGGGTACGGGAGCTGCGGCTCTCCGGCATCGAGACGGATTAAGTCGACCGTGACCCGGGACGAAAGACTTCCCGGTACAACTCGGGATTTACCAAGGATCCTGGCCGCTGTTCCGCTACCGGATCGGGGCTGCATTGACGTATGTCCTGCCCGGGCCTATTTTCAAGACAAACCGGTCGCGGCCCCGCCGGCCCCGAGGGTGAAATGAATATGGCAAGACGGGAACCGTCGATCTACCTACCCCCGGCCATGAGGACAGCAACATGAATTATGTCGTTGAGGCGCTCGTGCTCCTGCAATGCTTGGTCTGCCAGGTAGAAAACGCACCACTCGCCGTCTGGCCAAGAAAGCCGAGCTGAGCGCTGCAAGACGGTCCATCCGTGTGGCGCGCCACCTCTTTTGCAGTAATTGCCGTACAGCACAAGCTCGCCCCTCTTAGCGTTACAACCAGTGACGCTATTCTGGGCCGTGGGGCTTGCCTTCGCCGGCGTGCTTCCGTGGCGGTGCCCAATCCTTCTGGCGCCCCGGCAGAAAGGGACTGTAACTGCGGGGGTATGCATCAAGAGGCGTCGGCATCGGTCCAAGCTCGGTGACGATTGCTTTTGGAGCACTTCCGTCAGTTCTCTTGCTCTGATTGCGTCTGCTGGCGTACAGCGAACCGCGGTGCTATCATGGGCGGCGCGGGACTGAAACACTCACCCTGGCAACAGAGATCTGAAGATGCCCGGAATGAATCGCCGCCGTTTCCTTGAAGGAGTACTCGCGACGGGGATGACGGGTGCCGGAGCGTCGATCAGGGCTGCCGAAGACGACAGCAGCAGCGCGAATGAGAAACTGAGCGTTGCGGTCATCGGGGTCAATGGCCGAGGTCAGGCCCATGTGGGCGAGTTCAAGGCCCGGAGCGACTGCTCGGTGCGGGTCGTCTGCGACGCCGACTCCCAGGTAGGCCAACGTGTGGCTCAAGCAGTCGGTCCGGACTGCAAGTTCGTCCAGGACATGCGGCACGTTTTCGACGACCCGGCGATCGACATTGTGTCCATCGCCACCTGCAGCCACTGGCACGCCTTAGCCGCTATCTGGGCGATGCAGGCCGGCAAAGACGTATACGTGGAAAAACCGGCCAGTTGGTGCATTGCCGAAGGTCGCCGGATGGTCCAGGCGGCGCGGAAGTATGGACGCATCTGCCAGGTTGGTACTCAGTACCGCTCTGACCTGGCCAAAGCCGCAGCCGCTCGCTACATGGCCGAAGGCCAGTTGGGCAAGATCACCCTGGCCCGCAGCGTCACGTACAAGCGGCGGCAATCGATCGGCTCAAGAGTTCAAGGGCAAGTCCCCGCGAGCGTCGACTACAACCTCTGGGCCGGACCGGCGCCGATGAGTCCTATCACGCGGCAAAACTTCCACTACGATTGGCATTGGTTCTGGGAATTCGGCAACGGCGACTTGGGCAATAGCGACGTCCACCGGATCGACCTGGTGCGCTTCGGGGTGGGCGTGGATCGTCTGCCCCGCGCCGTGATGAGCTATGGGGGACGTGTGGGATACGAGGATGCGGCGGAGACGCCGAACACGCAAATCGTCATCCACGACTATGGCGATCTGACCGTGGTTCAGGAGGTCCGCGGACTCGACTGCAAGAGCGGTTTCGGGCCGCCCGCCGGCATGTTTGTGGGCAGCGAGGGCTACCTTGTCTTCGGCGGCAGCGGTGCAACGGTGTTCGACACCAAAGGGAAGAAACGCCATGAGTTTACCGGGGCTACCGCCGATGCGTCAGGGCAGGCTTCGCCTGACCTTGGAGACCTCTCACGATCCCACTTCGCGAACTTCGTCCGAGCCGTTCGCAGCCGCAGGGTGGAGGACTTGAATTCCGATATCGCCGGCGGTCACATCTCGGCCGGACTATGCCACTTGGGCAATATCTCGTACCGCCTCGGCCGGCCGGCTTCGCCAAGGGAAATCCTCCAACAGCTCGAACTCCGGAAAATCCATGCGGACGTCGCCGACACATTCGAGCGGACTCGGCACCACTTGGCTGCCAACGGAGTGGATATCGACAAGACACCGTTGATTCTCGGTCCGTGGCTGGAACTTGACCCCGTACGGGAGAGGTTTGTCGGTAACGCCACTGCCGACGGTTTGCTTTCGCGAGAGTACCGCCGACCGTTCGTCGTGCCGGAGGAACGCGAAGTATGAGATCTGCAGTAGGTGCATCTATGACCATCGCGCATCTTTCCGAACAGAGACTTCACAACTCGACGAGTCGTGCCACGAAGGAGGCTTTCCATGTGCCGATGCCATGCCCAAAGGTTCTGCCAAGCCTGTTCTCACGCGATCGACCGGCGTCGCTTCCTCTGGAGGGGCGGCGCGGCTCTGGCCGCGGCTGGCGGCCTGTCGCCATTGGCCCGTGCGGTCTCGGCCGCCGAAACCGGCAGGGTGCGTGTCGCCGCCGTCTTCCTGGCTCAGGTTCGCAACTCCTGGCCATACCCGGGCTTCGATGCGACGGGACGCCAGCGAGAGATCTTGGCCGTGCTGAGCCGAGCTTGCCCCGAGGTGGAGTTCGTTCCGGTAACGATCCAAACACCCAACGACTCCGGCAAGGCACTCGGCCTGAAGGATCAGGTCGATGGCTACCTGGTTTATGTGGCCACGTTGTCCTGGGCACTCCGCGGCGTGCTGACAGCCATCGGCACGTTGAACAAGCCGTTGGTAGTAGCCGACGAATTCCTCGGGGGTTCTGGGGCCTTTCTCACCGGCGCTCCGCCGTTGGTCCTCAGCAAAGGAGCGACCGCCGTGGCGACGACTCGGCCGGATGACCTCGCGGCGGTAGCCCGGCAGTTTGCTGCTCTGCGCACCTCTCGTCTTACGCCTACCGAGTTTGCCCGGCGGTGTGAAGAGGTGTACCGCAGCACGTTTCCTTCCTCGGGCGAAATGGCATGCGCCGATGACAATCTGAAGCTTGCCAATATCGGCCAGTGCGTTGCGCAGTTCCAACGATCGAAGGTATTGGTTCTCGGCCGAGGCAAGGGCGGTCAGCAGCAGAACGTGCTGGGTGCTATGTGGCAGTACGTCGACTGGAAGGAATTAGAAGCGATCTATCCGGAACTCGATCCGGACGAGGCATCCGAGTGGGCCGCTCGCTGGACTCGCCAGGCGGAAGCCCTGCCCGCGGGCGAGTACGTCGAGCCGAGCGTTCCGCCGGCCAAGGAGATCCATCATGCCGCACTTGTCTACCTGGCCTTACGCCGCCTACTGAAGAAGTACGACACGGACATCATCACCGCAAACTGCGGCGGAGGGCTCGGCACCTCCGGCGCGCTGCGGGGATTTCCCTGCCTGGGATTCGCACAGCTTCTCGATGACGGCGCTCTGGGGATCTGCGAAGCCGATGTCGACGACACGCCTCCCATGCTGATGGCGAGAGTTCTGGCCGGACGCCCCGGCTTCGTTTCGGACCCGGCCATCGATACTTCGCAGAACCGCATCGTCTATTCCCATTGCGTCGGCGCCACCAAGGTGTTCGGCCCGGGAGGCCAGCAGAACGGCTACCATATTCGCACCTCGCACGCGCGGATCGGCGCGGTCGTCGAGTCGTTGA
>JAAYEH010000343.1 GCA_012728855.1 Rhodopirellula sp.
GATTCCTCCGCTAATAGCACCCGCATAGGACAAAGGCCGCACAACCCATTGGGGTGTATTTCACTAAGTGTTTTTCCAAATTAAGTTTGTGACTTGAATATTGCTCAGTATTGGCATAGTTAGTGTTTTCGGGCAACGTCTTTGCCGCCAAACAACAGCAACTGGCCGAAAAATGGACCAGTCCCCGCCCGCCCCGTGCGGCAAGATCGGCACTTCGCAGCCCTGAGGCCGGCGGCTCACAGTTGCTTGACGCGCAGGTTGCGAAACTCGACACGGCTGTGATGGCCGAGGAGTCCGAGCGGCCCTTTGGCTCGCTTTGCCAAAGTCGCAGCTTCGTCGCCCGGAACCGTGGCGAGATCCACATCGACGATGACCGCGCCGTTGAGCGTGATCTTCCACCGGCTCCCACGGCATTCGATTTCCTGGGTGTTCCACTGGCCGGCGGGCCGCAGGTGTCCGCGCTTGGCGGCCACCCGGCACCGGATGATCGACCCGTGATAGGAGTACGGCTGAAGCCCCCGATACCTTGGCGAGTCGTCATCCAGGATCTGGCTCTCGTAGCCGCGAACCGAGATGCCGTTATTCCCGCCCGGCTCCAGTTTGAACTCGAACCGGAACACGAAATCGCCGAACTCCTTGGCCGTAAACAGGCGGTCTCCGCAGGTCTCCTTGCAGACGAGCACGCCGTCGCGGGCCTCGTAGCCGTCGACAGCGCCTTGCCAGCCGTCGAGCGTCCGGCCGTCGAAAATGGGCACGAAGCCCTGACGCGATTCGTCGGCGGGCAGCGCCGTTTGCCCTTCAGCCCCGGACGCCTCGCCGGCGCCCCGCGCGGGCC
This sequence comes from Rhodopirellula sp., assembly GCA_012728855.1. GTDB lineage: Bacteria > Planctomycetota > Planctomycetia > Pirellulales > Thermoguttaceae > JABWBD01. The sequence continues at coordinate 836 of JAAYEH010000343.1, forward strand.
CCGTCAAGCACCAGGCGACAATCGCCAGAGGAGCGATGAAACACCAACCGAGTCTGCGAGATCTCTCCGCGGCCGAAACCATGAATCGGGCTCCTATCAATAGTGGTCATACCTCGTGAGTCGATTTGCCGGAGACGCGTATTACTTAGTGAGGGAGAAGGGGACAGGCACATTTTGCTCCGAAGACTCCGCAAAATGAGCCAGTCCCCGGCGGTTTTGGGATAGGCTCAGGAGGGAATCGCGTAAGGCTCGCGCGATTCGCGGTGGACGTATGCCGACTCCGCCGCTTCCGGGTCGCCGACGATCTCTTCCTTCTGCGGATCCCAGTGGATCTTGCGCCCCAGATGCATCGACACGTTCGCCAGGTGGCACGCGGTGATCACGCGATGCTGCGGGCCAACCGTGCTGATCGGCTGCTCGCGGCTTTGGACGCACTCGAAGAAATTCTGGATGTGATCATCGCTCCGATAGAGCCGGATCGCGTCGGACGGCAGCGGATTGGCGGCGAGTTCCTCGACGGGCTTGCCGTACACCCCGCCGCAGTTGACAAACACGCGCCCCTTGTCGCCGATGAACATGATGCCGTCCTTCTGCTCCTGCTTCCATGCGTCGGGCACGCCGGCAAACAGTTCGGCATCCTCCGCCGCCGTCATGTCGCCGTCGGTCAGGGTCTTCAGGTACTTCTTGTCGCGCCCCACCAGGTACAACATCTCGATGTCGCCGGGATATTTCATCCGCGCAACGAAACGGTCGGCGTTGTTGTAACAGTCGGCTTTGCCATGGTTCGGGAAGTAGCCCTTGGCCTCGATCTCCAGCGGCCCGGAGTCGTCCATGTCCATTCCCCAGTGGGCGATGCCCACGTAGTGCTGCCCCCAATCGCAGACCTTTCCGCCGCCGTATTCCGACCAGAAGCGCCAACTGAAATGGAGCCGCTGGGGGCAATAGTCGCGCTGCGGGGCCGGCCCCTGCCAGACGTCCCAGTCGAGCGTGTCCGGGACGGGCGCGGCGGGAAAGGGGCCGCCCTTGGCGGGATAGAGGGGCAACAGCACGACGACCTGCCGCAGCTTGCCGACCCGGCCGTTCCGCACCAACTCGCAGGCGGTGCGGAACCAGGACTCGCTCATGTGCTGGGTGCCGACCTGGACGATCCGGCCGGTCTCGGCGACCACGCGCCGCAGGAGCTTGCCCTCTTCGATCGTCAGCGTCAGCGGTTTCTCCGCGTACAGGTCTTTGCCGGCCAGACATGCGGCGACGTTGATCGGCGTGTGCCAGTGCTCCGGGGTGCCGTTGATGATCACATCGATTTCCGGGTGGGCATCAAGCATCTTGCGATAGTCCTGGAACACGGCCGCCTTGCCGCCCAAAACCTCCTTGGCCTTGTCGGCGCGGACCCGATCCGGATCGCACACGGCCGCCACGTCTCCGAACCGGCAAGCGCCGCGGGCCACGCCGAGCCCACGGCCGCCGGGGCCGACGACTCCAACAATCGGCCGGTCGTTCTTGGCTTGGAACGAGCAAGCCCTCGCGGGCCTATCCGATACCCAGTAAGCGGCCAGCGGACCGACGGCCGCCAGGCTTGAGGCGGACTGGAGAAACCGGCGGCGCGATAGGGAAGGAAACATGGCTTTCTCCTGCTGCGGCGACCGTCTGGCCATCCGCAGGTCCGCAGGCAGTCGCGGGTGGAAGACGGTCTGTAAAAGTTCTCCGGCCGGAAAACCGCCCGGCGACGCTATTTCAGGTCGAAGTTCGCGGTGTTTTCGCCCTCGTTGACGGCGGCCGTCAGGCCGCTTGCCTGCGGATCCTTGTACTTATCGGGGATCGGCGACGATTCCACCTTGGCGCCCTCCGCCATGGCTTCGGGCGACGGCCCCGGCGGCGGCTGAATGGTCACCTGGTACTCGCCGGCTCGCACGGAGTCGATCCGGTAACTCCCGGACGAGTCCAACTCGGAACTCGCCCCGATTCCGGTTTCCGCGTTCAGGAACGTCACGGTTCCCGCGATCAAAGGCTGGCCCTGGAAAGTGACTTTTCCCGCCACTCCTCCCGCCGGCGGCTCGCCGGAGCCGCAGCCAATGCACCAGCCAACACAAACCGCCCATCCGGCGACCAAGACGGATCGCAATATCGATGTCATGTTGCTCATCTTCACGGAATCTCCATCCTTCCTAGGCTCAGAACTCGCCGACAGTCTGCCGGTCGTCGGCCGACCCGAGCCGTCGCAGTATCTCCATTTCGATCGTCGCCGAGAGGAAGCGGACGCTGCCATCGGCAAGCGTGGCGTTGATCCCGCCCGGGTGGAACGAATTGAGGATCGTGTTGGTCATGTAGCTCTGATCGCTGGAACCAACGACGTAGGTGGGACTATTGATCGCCCAACGGATCACCGACAGTCCCGTATGGTAGAAGTTGTGGCTGGCCGGCATGGTGTCCACGGTGTAGACGGGATTCCCCGGGTCGGCGGCAGTGCCCGTCCAGCCTCCGCCATAGTTGGCTCGGATGCGCTCGTTGCCGACCAGTCCCGATTGCTCAGCGACGAGGATCACATTCGAGGTGCCGTCGGTGGCATGGTGGATGCCGCGGTTTTCGTTGGCCAGGAGGATGCCGCTGCGGCATACCATTCCGCGGGCACTCTGCTTGCACACGTTGGCACGTCCTGCGGGGTCAGGATAGGCCCCGGCGATCCCTACGTATTCGTGCATCATGCTGTTTTGAGGATTCGTCGTGCCCCGGTCGGCATCGAATGGCGCCGACGTGCTCGACGGGCACTTGTACACCGACACCAGCGTGCCGGACAGGATCTGGTTGCCGTTGGAAAACACACCGGCGCCCGTCCCAGCGAAGCCGCCCGACTCGAAGTTCAGCTTCTCGAACAACGTCTGCTGTTCCAGGAAGGCCAGGATAGAAGCCCTCCAGTTCGTCCCGAAAGAGTTGCGAGGAGTGAGGCTGGGATGGGATCGCGATCCCAGGGGAAACGCCCGGAATGTGTCGTGGTAATTGTGCAGGGCCAGGCCGATTTGTTTGAGGTTGTTGGTGCATTGGCTGCGTCGAGCCGCCTCGCGTGCGGCCTGAACGGCCGGCAATAGCAGGGCGATCAAGATGCCGATGATGGCGATCACCACCAGCAGCTCAACCAGCGTGAAACCCCGTCGCGACGAATGAAGCACGTTGGTATCCTCCGAGAAAGGTCTCTGGAAAAAGGTAAAAGGTAATAGACCACGCGTTCTCAATTCTGTTCCGGACTACGCGACGAACCTATGCGGCAAGCCGCCGCGCGCGAGCATGGCCGTCTTGCGGTGCCGTTCTGTGGATAGGCTTTCAAGTCACCTATGCGGCAAGCCGCCGCGCGCGAACACGGCCGTCTTGCGGCGTCGTTCTGTGGACAGGCTTTCAAGTCTGCAGAGTGCCCCTGTCACGGAAGGGGCAGACGCATTGGTGGCAGGCGGGGGAGGCGTGTTCCGCCTCTCGTTTCGGCAGGTTGCATCATGACGCCCGGAGCGAAGCTCTCGGATCGTGCATTCAGCACAGCACCCATTGTGGAATCGGGGTGCGGTCGCTGTCAATGCGAAAACACGTCAATCATGTAAGGATTTTTGTCATCGCGCGCGACCTTCGCCGGTCAGGTAACAAAACGTGCCGTTACTGCAGCCAACGTAGAACGTGTTGCGGGCCTCGTCGTGCAACCTGCGACGGAGAACTCACCCGAAGTTTTCCCAGGCATGACCAGGCAAATGGTGGTGACAGGAGTCTGGCCTGGTTAGAATCGGGGTGCCTGATGGCATCGGATCGGCGGGGCTGCGAGCTGCGCAGCGCTGCGTCAACAGCCGCGGCCGTGGAATTGGTTCCCCTGGAAAGAGGTTATTGAAATGAAAAGCAGAGAACAACAGAGTCGCCGGGTGTTTATATCCAGCGCGGCGCTCGGAACCATCGGGACGCTAGGGGCAACAGGCCTTTGTTCGGCATCACCGGGGCCAAATGCGAACACGGGTGAAGTAGCCAAGGGCGAAGGTCTCGGGTGGGGTGTATCCCTTAGGCCCCACCAACTCCTTTGTGCGATCTGTTCCATTGGGGAAGGAGAAGCCGCCGAGGAGGATGATAGAATCAAGGCAGTCCGGGAAAATCCGGACATCCCGGTCACGCTCGTCTGTAACGCCGGGGATATTTTCGCGTTTCAGGATCCGGGACCGGTGGACGACATGCCTGGTGGTCCGGGATTCAACCGGAAACTCGACCTGGAAATCCTGCAGAGGCTTGACCTGAATCCGGGAGCAACGCTGACGGCACGGATCATCCTGCATCGCATCTGGGACCGGATCACGAGCTTGTCCGGCATTTGCGATCTTGGGGAGGAGACTTCAAATGCATGGAAGAGTTGTCCCAAGTCCAGGGCGGGCTTCTACGAGAAGGGACGGGAAATCAGCCTCAAGTATGCCGTTCCGAGCTGTGGCAGCCAGGTCAAGTTTAGCGAAGCCGACTTGCCCAAGGCGAAAGCCAGCCAAGCTCTTATTGTCCCCCGGACCTGGGAAGAGAGAATGGAAGAGAAACGCAAGTCTCTTGAGGCGATGAGCCGTGCTGAAGCCATACCCATGCGGCCGCATCTGCTCTTGTGTGCTGTCTGTCAGTATGGCAGCGGCGCGAGACCACCGTACGATACCGATAACCTCCCCGAGATGATTCAGTTCATCCTGAAGAACCGCGATGCCAAAATAAAAATGGCAGACGGGGCGGACTGGATGATGTGTGCTCCCTGTCCCAGCATGAACAAAGCCAAGGGGTGTGTCCATGTAAATGGCTATGACGGGTTGCCAAACCAGTTGATCGACATCAGGACACTTCAGAAACTGGGAATGGCTCATGGGGACGTCATGAACGCCCGGGAGTTGTACCAGAGAATCTTCGAAAAGATACCCGACTCGAATCTTGTTTGTGGTACGGTGGCAAAGGGTGCCTGCAAAGGCCCCGTGTGGGATGAAGGCTGCGGGCATCATTCGGAAAAGGGTGAACCGTATCAACCGTATATAAAAGGCAGAGAACTGCTGACCAAGGAATTCGGGTTCGCGGTGTGACTCGCGGTGCCGAAATGGAAGCGCAGTGGCAAGAAGTATTGGCATGCTGACAACGATGGAGGAAATGCGATGCGTCTGAATCGAACCGTCCTGACCTTGCTCGTCCTCTCGCTGCTCCTGGATGGCGGGGCTGCGGCGATTGCCACCGCAGAAGCGGGCAAGAAGGTTCTGCGGGCCGGCGCGGCCACCAGCAACATCACGCCTTGGCTGGGCGAGGCGATCGTGGGCAACTGGAAGACGCCGCCGGCCAAACACGTCCACGACGAACTGCACGCCCGCTGCCTGGTGCTCGACGACGGCGCCGTGCGGATCGCCATCGTGATCGTCGATAGCCTCGGCATCCCGCGCGAAGTCTTCGACGAGGCCAAGCGGCAGATCCGCGAGCACACGAGCCTGCCGGCGGACCACGTTCTCACGGCCGCCACGCACACCCATTCGGCAATCAGCTCCTATTGGCGCAACATGCTGGCCCCGGACAAGGATTTTAGCGACTATCAGAAGTTCGTGGCGCGGCGGATTTCCGACTGCGTGCGGCGCGCGATCAACAACCTCGAACCCGCGCGCGCCGGCTGGGGCGCGGCCGACGAGCCCCGCCAGGTGACGAACCGCCGCCGCTTCGCCAAGCCCGGCATGTCAACGCCCAATCCCTTCGGCGGGCAGGATCAGGTACATGGTTGCTCCGTCCTGCCAGAACTGGTCAAGCCTGCCGGGCCGGTCGATCCCGAGATCGTGTTTCTTTCGCTCCAGGCGGTCGATGGCCGGCCGATCGCCCTGCTGGCCAACTATTCGATGCACTACGTGGGCGAAGTCCCCTCGCAAGACATCTCCGCCGACTATTTCGGGGCGTTCGCGGATCGCATCCAGCAACTGCTGGGGGGCGACCGGCTCGATCCGCCGTTCGTCGGCATCCTCTCCAACGGCACCAGCGGGGATGTGGACAACACCTACACCGAACCGCCCGGACCGCTTCCGCCGTATGCGAGGCTGCGGCACGTGGCCAGCGACGTGGCCCAGGGCGTGTTCGCCCACTGCCAGAAGCTCCAGTATCACGACTGGGTGCCGGTGGGCATGGTCCAGCGCGAGCTGGAACTGGCTGTACGCAAGCCGACCGCCGAGCAATTGCTGCATGCTCAAGAGATGCTGGCCGATCCCCAGCGTCCCGACAAGTTCCCGCACGAGCGGACGTACGCTCAGCGAATCATGCGGCAGCAGGAGGCCCCGGCGACGATCCGGGTGATCGTCCAGGCACTGCGGATCGGCGATTTGGGCATCGCCGCCAGCCCTTTCGAGACCTTCGCCGAGACGGGGTTGGAGATCAAGGCCAAAAGCCCGCTGAAGCCGACGTGTACGATCGAACTGGCCAACGGCTGCTACGGCTACCTGCCCACGCCCGAGCAGCACCAGCTTGGCGGCTACGAGACCTGGCTGGGCACGAACAGAGTCGAAATCCAAGCCTCGACCAAGCTCACCGCCGCGCTGTTGGACATGTTCGGGGAGCTGCAATGAATCCCTTCTTGCTGAAGCCGCCAGAGTTGTTCACCGGGTTGAAAATGGAAGGCAGTCCCTATCTCACTTCAAGGAGCTTTTTTATGCGAACCCACATCTTCTCGGCATTTTTCTCCATTGCGATCTCGCTGCTGGCGGCGTCGCCATCGGTCGCCGCGCAGTTGTTCGTCGGCACGGCTACGGCCGATATCACTCCCGAGGGCCCGGTGGCGCTCCGCGGGCAGTTCCACCTGCGGATCAGCAAATCGGTGGAGACGCCGCTGTCGGCCGGCGTGGTGGCCCTGGAATCTCGTAACGGCGACCAATCGCTGGACGCGGCCGTCATGGTGGCCTGCGACTTGATTGCCATTCCCGACGACGTGCGGCAGATGGTCCGCGAGGAAGTGGCCAAGCGCGTTCCCGCACTGGCTCCCGCCAAGATCTTCCTCAGCGGCACGCACACGCACACGGCGCCCGCGATGGATCCCGGCAGTTTTGTCTTGCCCGAGCAAGGCGTTCTGCCGATCGAGCAGTACCGGGCGTTTCTTGTGGAGCGGCTTTCCGACGCGATCGCCAAGGCCTGGAACAGCCGCGCGCCGGGCAGTGTGACCTGGGGGCTCGGTCATGCCGTGGTGGCGTACAACCGCCGCGCGGTCTATGCCGACGGCTCCGCACGCATGTACGGCGCCACCGACGTGCCGGAGTTCCGCGGCATCGAGGGCTACGAGAACCATAGCGTCAATACGCTGTTCTTCTGGAATGCGGAGGGCTCGCTGGTCGCCGTCGCGATCAACGTGGCGTGCCCGTCGCAGGTCGTCGAAGGCCGCTCGACGATCAATGCCGACTATTGGTACCCGGTGTACACGGCCCTCCGCGAGCGCTATGGCCAGGATCTGTGCATCCTGGGCTGGTGCGGCGCCGCCGGCGACCAGGCCCCGCGCCCCATGTTCCGCAAAGCGGCCGAAGCCCGCATGGCCAAGCTCCGCGGACTGGACGCCCTGGCGGAGCTTGCCCGCCGCGTCGTGCAGGCGGTCGCCGACACTTACGAGGCGGTGAAAGACGACCGCCACAGCGAAGTGCCGCTGCTCCACCACGTCGAGACCATCCGGCTTCCCATGCGTTTGGTGACCGAGGCCGAATACAAGGAAGCGAAGGCCGGCCAGCAGAGTGCCGCCGACGCCATCGCCAAGGATCCCAAGGCGGCTGACCGCTCACACACCGCCATGCGGTGGCACGGCCGCACGGTCGAGCGGTTCGAGGCCCAGAAGGATGATCCCAACCCGGTACACGAGATGGAACTGCACGTACTGCGAATTGGCGACGCGGTGATCTGCACAAACCAGTTCGAGTTGTTCACCGACTACGGCATCCAGATGAAGGCCCGCAGCAAAGCGTTGCAGACCTTCGTGGTCCAACTGGCCGGCGCCGGCACCTATCTGCCGACGGGGCGGGCGGTGCGCGGCGGCAGCTACAGCGCGATCGTGCAGAGCAACCGGGTCGGCCCCGAGGGCGGGCAGGTGCTGGTAGATAAGACCGTCGAGGCGATCGACGCGATTTTCGCGCCTCGCGAATGACGTGCCCGTGCTAGTGCGGCCAACCATAATCGTCCTGGAATCGGCCGGCAAAAAAGAAGCCGCCCGCGACATGCTGATCGTAGTCGGGTACGACTTGGCTCACGCCGAAAGGGTGCTTTGCAGCCGGGTCCGGCGAACAGTGGCCGAGGGTTCTGTTCGACGCCGGGGTCCACCAACGCATGTTGAAGTTGAGTGGGGAGGCAGTTTCTTTCGATCGCGGCCGCCGGCGGAACTCGATTCGACCTGTCCGCCTGCATGGTTCCTGTGTACGGTGCGTCGCGGTCCAGTCTGATGACCGGCCAGCGCCCCACGCGCCGCGCTTCCGCGCCTGGAACTGTTCCACGGAGATGATCAACCGACGGGGAGCTTCCACGGCGCCCGCATTGGTCGCTGCAACATGCGGTTGACTTCCTCATCCGTGCTTCGCTCGGCAGCCGGATCCCAAGTGAAGTTGCGTTTCAGCAGTTGCGCGATGTTGGCCAGGATGCAGAGGCTAGCCGTGCTGTGGCCGACTTCCACCGGCTCGATCGGGTCGGTGCGGCTTTTGACCGCGTCGAGGAAATTGCGGACGTGGTCGGCGTCGATGTCGTTGCGGCGGTTGGTTTCGCGGGTCGGATGGCTCCTCGGCAGATGGATCTCGTTGGGGCCGATCACCGAGTCCTTGATGTTGGTAGGGAAGGTTTTCGGCGTGCCGCCCAGGCTGATTTCCAGCCGCCCTTCGGTCCCTTCGAACTTTGCGATCGAGCGATTGTCCGTCTCGCAAGTCAGCTCGATTCCGTTGGCATAGCGGGCGCGAAAGGCGGTCTTAACGGCCGTGGTAAACAGGCTTCCCTTGGGCAGGAACTCGGAGCCGTTGTCCTCGAATTCGACCGGTGTGGTGCCGTCCATGCCCAGCGCCCACTGCGCCATGTCGTTGGTGTGCGCGCCGAAGTTGGCGGTTTGCCCGTTGGAATAATCGAGGATGTATCGCCAGCGGTGGAAGCA
>JAAYEH010000344.1 GCA_012728855.1 Rhodopirellula sp.
GCCAGCGGCATTAAGGCGCACTCTGACTTTCTTGCCAATGAACCAATCCAGCGCGATCCAATCCTCTCCGCGTACAACTACAAATTCTCGCCTAACTGAAACGGGGAAGTTATTCTTGCGTCGTCCCTAAGCGTTCAAAACGACAACGTTCCTCCCATCGAAAGTGAGAACATGCAACGACGCAACATCTGCCTGAAAGTCGCTGCCGCGCTGGCGTGCCTTGTGTCTGCGGCACCTGCCGCCGGAGAGGTTCGCATCGAAAAGGACGTGGCCTATCTGGGGCCGGACCGGCAGGAAAAAGGCGATCTCTATCTCCCTGCCGACGTGCCTGACGGCCGCCGCTGTCCGGCCGTATTGATCATTCATGGCGGCGGATGGACCGGCGGCGACAAAGGCGCGGCGCGCGAGATCAACATTGGAACCAATCTGGCCGCCAACGGTTATGTCGGCTTCAGCATCAACTATGTCCTCGCCAAGGGCAATCCTGTGTGGCCTCAGAACCTTTACGACTGCAAGACGGCCGTCCGCTGGCTCCGCAAAAACGCCGATCGGCTGAAGATCGACCCCGAGCACATCGGCGTGATCGGAGGCTCCGCCGGCGGTCATTTGGCGGCGATGGTCGCCCTGACCGATCCGGAGTCGGGCCTGGACCCGCCCGGCCCTTACGGCGAATTCTCCTGCCGCGTGCAGGCGGGCGTGGATCTCTACGGACCGGCCGACCTGTTGACCTGGCTTCCCGACCGTCCCGGGCTGGGCATGTTGCCCGCCAGCCGCGCCGAAGACCGGGGGCTGTATCGCCTCGCTTCCCCCGGCACGCACGCCGACAAGGACGACCCGCCGCTATTGATCCTCCAGGGAACCGCTGACGGCACCGTCCCCGTCGAGCAGTCCGAGCGACTGGCCGCGGCGCTGGCGAAAGCGGGAACGCGGCACGAGTTGATCGTCATTGAAGGCGCGCCGCACAGCTTCCACTTGCAGCCGAAGCAGCGCGACCTCCGCCCCGTGGTGCTCGGCTTTTTCGAGCGTTATCTCGCCGCGCCGCAATGAACATAGATCCCGCTATTTGGCTTCGTTGCCCCGCGCGCCCGAACGGGGTATAATCAGAAGGCATACGACAGGCCGAGCGCCATCAATTCCCCTGCAAAGTTGGTCTTGAAGAGGTACGTGAGGCCGTTGACAATCCCCGATTCGGTGCTCGAGCAGGCCGGCTTGACGGAACAGGACGCCAAGATCGAGATTGGCTGCCGGTTGTTCCAGGCACGCCGGTTGAGCCTGTGGCAATCGGCTCGATGGGCAGGACTTGCTCGCGTGGAGATGGAGGCGGAACTTCTTCGGCGAGGAATCGCGCTCTATGAGATAACCGAAGAGCAGATCAGCACCGAACTCGCCGCTATGGATCGACTGGGGATTCCAGGATGATTGTTGTCAGCGACACGTCGCCGATTCGTGCGCTGGCGTTTCTCGGACAGCTTGCCGTTTTGGAGAAGCTCTTCGCAGTGGTCATCATTCCTCCGGCAGTGGCCGACGAGCTTTGCAATCCCGCGCGGCTGGCACCTGGGGAATCTCCGGCGGATCTCTCGCTTTTCCCGTTTATCGAAATCAAAATGCCTATCGGCCAGGCTCGTGTGGCGAAGTTCGCTGAAGAACTCGATCGTGGCGAATCTGAAGCCATCGTGTTGGCGCACGAGCTTGGCTGTCCTGCGATTCTTATGGATGAGAATGCGGGACGCGAGGTTGCCATGCGAGAGGGATTGGTTCCTCTTGGAACGGCCGGTATTCTCCTGCGCCCCAAAGGTGCGGGGTTTCTGACTGAAGTCCGCCCGCTGCTGGATCGCTTGGTTCGAGAACTGGGCTTTTTTGTCGCGGAGTCGCTTCGTCGTAACATTCTCGAGCAGGCAGGCGAAGCTTCCTAGCTTGCGGCCCAAGCAGCGCGACCTTCGCCCCGTCGTGCTCGGCTTTTTCGAGCGTTATCTCGCCGCGCCGCAATGAACGAGGATCGGGTTTTGCATGGCCTGGGGACTTGTGGCGGCCGTTTGTTGCGGCGGGAATGGGATGAAGTGTGGCCAGAAGTGCAATCGCCTCTCGCGCGTTTCTTCGCCCTGCTCCCCGGCGCGAAAATGGCGATAAAGTCCCACGGCTCCCTCCGCGGAAACGTCGATGCGATCTTCACCGTTCGCGGCGAATCCATCGGCGGCCAGCGCCAGACAGCGCCGGCGATCCATCACGTGCGCCCAACCTTCCGGCCACGGGCTGTCATCCACCTGCCTCGCCCCGGTGACGAACGGCTCCATCCGATCGGTCGTCCCCCGCAGAACCTGCCAGGGGCTGGAACCGCCGATCAGTTGCGCGTGCCGACCCGGCGACAAAGACAGATAGACGAGCGTGCCGGCCCCGAAATCGACTAACGTCGGTGACGGGCGGGTGGGAGCGTCCAGATTCAGATGGAGCATTGCTTTCGCGCCACTGAGGCGGTCCTGCGGATCCTCGATCCGCCAATCCACCTCGACCCAACTCTTGAACACGGGAAAGACGAGATCCACGGTCGAGCGGACCTCGGCCAGGGCCGGATCGATGTCGGAAAACGCGAACCGCAGCCCCACGGCCAGCGGTCCCTCGCGTGAGACGCTCACAGCCGGCGCTGGGCCGTTCGCCCCGCCGAGCCGATGCTCCTTGCCATCGCGGTCAAGGATCATCAATCCGCTGGAGTCCGGCGAGAGATATTCCATCTCCCCACCGCGTACCGAGCTAAGCAGCCGCGACAGATCCGCGGGCACGTTCCAGGCGATATGGGGTTCATTGGCGATGCGAAACCCGTCGTCCGACCGCGTAAGGCTAAGTCCCAGCTTGCGTTGCGGCCCCGCGGGCACATCCCCGCCATACTCCAATCGATAGATCAGCGTTTCGTAAGGCAACAGATCCACCGGAAAATCGAGCCGCCACCGCAAAGCCGTATCGCCCGACTCTGCCGGACGAGCTTGGAGCAGCGCCGGTTGGCCTTCCCGCGTCAGACGAAATTGGCTGTCCGGGGAGATCGCTTCCGGCAATAGCACTTCCGCGGCCACCGGGTATTGGAAGCGGCGGATTCCGGCGGTCTCACGCACTTCGACCGCGATCGGCTGCCGGCCGAACGCGCCGGCAGTTGTTGCCGCGGCCCACAAGAGCAATGCGGCAGCCAGGCGATTTTGGCGGCAAGGAAGAGTCGACATGTTCAATTTCCTTTCCAGCAGCCCGGCCGCCCGAGATCCCGGCGACGGGCTAGTGGGGCGGGTTGCGTTCCGGCATAATGATAATTCGCATGCAGAACCTTGAACAGGAGCGTCCCATGACCGACCAGTGCCTCGACTTTCGCAGCGATACCGTCACCCGTCCCACGCCGGCGATGCGCCGCGCCATGGCCGACGCGGAAGTCGGCGACGACGTGTTCGGCGACGACCCCTCCGTCGAGCGGCTGCAGGGCCGGCTTGCCGAAATGCTGGGCAAGGAGGCGGCTTTGTATGTCCCCTCGGGCACCATGTCGAACCTTATCGGGGTCCGCGTGCATTGCAGGCCCGGCGATGAGATGATTTGCGATGCCGGTTGCCATATCTACAACTACGAGCAGGCCGGCTATGCCCAACTCAGCGGCATTGCCGCGCGGACGGTCAACGGCCGGCGCGGCGTGATCGAAGTGGAGCAACTCGAGGGGCTGATCCGCCCGTCCGACGCGCATTATGTCCGCACGCGTCTGCTTACGCTGGAAAACACCCACAATCGCGGCGGAGGCAGTATTCAACCGTACGAAACGGTCGAGGCCGTCTGCGGTTGGGCGCGGCGGAACGGCTTGGCCACCCACCTGGACGGCGCCCGCTTGTTCAACGCGGCGGTCGCCACCGGTATCGAGGCGGCACGGTGGGCCCGGCACTTCGACACGGTGAGCGTTTGTTTCAGCAAGGGCCTGGGCGCGCCGGTCGGCTCGGCGCTGGCCGGTTCCGGCGATCTGATCCGCGAGGCCCATCGGCATCGCAAAGTGCTCGGTGGCGGCATGCGGGAGGCCGGTGTCATCGCGGCCGCCGCCCTCTATGCCTTGGAGCACCACGTCGACCGCCTGGCCGACGACCACGCCAACGCCCAACGCCTTGCCGAAGGAATCCGCCGGATCGACGTGCTCGACCTCGATCCCGACCCGGTCGACACGAACCTGGTCTTCTTCCGGGTCGATCCGGCCTGGGGCAGCGCCGCCGAGTTTTGCGCGCGGCTGAAGGAAGACGGGTTGCTGATGCTGGCCACCGCGCCGACGATGGTCCGCGCCGTCACGCACCTCGATGTCGACGGCGACGCCGTCGACCGTGCGATTCGAATCATGCAAGCCGCGGCGCGTCGCCGATAAGGTCGTCTTGCTTGATTCCCGGCCGTTTCGGCCCGTGGTGTGGTTCTGCTCGCGGAATCACTCAATCCGCAAGTCCTGCCCGGAAGTTGCCCACCGCCTCGCTGGTGCGGATCGCCCGCGTGTAAACCCGCAACGAGCGGACGGAATCGGCGAGTTTCACGGTTGGCGAACCGTTGGGCGCGCGGAGCGTATGGCTGAAGCGGCCCCAGCCGAACTGGCGATCGTCCCCGCCGTCGCAGACAACACCGTCGACGACAAAAGTAATAATCTTCGGGCCGCCGTCCACCGTGATCACCACGTGGTGGTCCTTGCCCGCCTCGACCGCTCCACGGTCGCTCGTCCAGGCCACTTCCTGACGGCCGTCGCAGAGCGCGATGCGGATCGCGCCGGCTGCGCAGGTCGAGACGAGGATGCCTTTGCCGGCTGCGGTGCGGCTATCGAGGATCGCCTGGTTCGGCGCGGACGAGGCCAGCTTCAGCCACAGGTCGAGGCTGAAGCCGCTCCGCAAGTCCTTGGCGCCGTAATCGGCCCGCGACGTATCGCGAATGGAGAACTCCGGCAGCTTGGGCATCGCGGTTTCCGCCGGCAGCGGCGGGGCGGGGGACAGGTCGAGGGCCAGATCTTTCGTCGCGACCTTTCGGTTGTCGAACTGGTCGAACAATCCGTCGAGCAGCGGCTGCGGGATCTCGTGAACGCGGCCGATGTTCTTTTGAGTTTCCGTGACGTAGAATTTGCCGCCGTCCTCGACGAGATCGGGATAACTCATGCGGATATAGGGGTCATCGTCGTAGAGGAGGATTTCCGGCTGCGACCAATGGAGGACTTTGCCGTCGGGCGAGTCGCGTTCGACGCCGGCCACGAGCCAGGCGGGGTTGCGGTCGTCGTAGGGATTGCCGCTGCGGCCGCTGAGGTCCGCGGCCATTTCGCCGATGACTGGTCCGCCGTGGTTGTGGAACCAGTAGAGATACTTGCCATTGGAGCATTTCCAGGCGAAATTCGCGGCACGCGGGTGCTTAATGCGGCGTCCGCCGGGAGTGTAGGTGGCGTAGGCGGGCGGGGTCCACGTGTGGCCGCCGTCGCGGCTATAGGCACAGGCCGGCCAGCCGTCGACTGTGCGATAGACGCAGTAGAGCGAACCGTCGCTCAGCGCGACGACGCTCTGTTCTTCGGCGACGCGTCCGCCGCCTGCCGGGGTGCGGAGCCCGATATCGCCGTCCGGCAGCGTCTGGAACGTGATCTTTTCCGGATCGCGTTGACCGAGGATATTGTCGCTCTTGAAAAAAGCGCCTTCGGATTGCGCGAAGAACCCGGCCCCCATCGCGCCCACCTTGTGAATCACCATCAGCGCCTCGTCGCCGAGGATCACGGGGCGGCCGACGTTCCAGAAGAATCGCAGCTTGCCGCCGTAGACGTTGTTGCGGTCGCACTCGAATTCGCGGATCGGAACGTCGTAGCGCTTCTCCGACCAGCTTCGCCCGTGGTCGTCGCTGTACTTGAAGACGTAGTGGCCGAGCGAGTCCACTCGCTTATAGACGCCTTTGTCTTCCCGTTTCACCTCAGCCACCCGGTCGGTGTTATGATTGTAGAAGGCGTAGATTCGGCCGCCGGGCGTTTTCAGCAGCACGGCGTAGCTCGCCTCGGGCCCGTCAGCCGGCTCGATCGGCACAATCTCCGACCAGGTGCGCCCCCGATCGGTGCTCCGCATCGAGACGACGTGCTGGCCGCCGGCCCCCTCATGCCCCGCGCCGGTGGTCATCACGCAGAGCCACGCCCCGTCGTCGGTTTTCACGATATAGGGCTGATCGGCGTAGCCCTCGCTTGGAATGAGCCAACCGTTGCCGATATGGCGTGGGTCGGGGACACCGGTCTTCGACGGCTCGGCCGAGTGGGCGAACGTCGCGCCGGCCGCCAGCACGAGCCAGGCAGAGGTCGGAACAAAGATGGCTCGAAAGATCATGATTTTTCTCCAAGGTGAATTCTCGACAGCCCCAGTTGAGCGGCAAGCGGGGGCCGTGTCAACAGTTCGGGCCGAATCGATTCATGCAGCGTTTCCGAAGGACTGCTGAGGACGTGCATTATAGTTTGTTAAGATCAACTTCTTCGCCGCCGGCGATGGTCAGCATCGCTCGAAGTTGCTCGGGTGTGAGCGTATCGGGAACAGTCTGCTGATGGCCGTCGGCGAAGGACACAACGGCGCAACCGGGATGGTTGCTGGATATCCCACGGCCGGAAGGAGGATTGATTCGCATCGACATTTCTGCGAACTGGAGGTCACGCGGTTCAGCCCAGTGAATGCCTGAGTTGGCTACTTCCACAAACAGAAGCGTGTTTTGTGATCCGTCGGTAATGCTGTCCAGCGACACGGTTCCGCTCTCCGGCCACACCGTTTCCGGGCCGACCACGGCCAAGTAGCTGGTCATTGGCGAGCCGCCTCGCGCCGTTTTGCTCGGACAATTGAAGATACGGAGGTTTTCGAGGAGTTTGCTGTTGTTGGGCCCGTTCCAGGGCTCATCTCGCCGCCAAGCCTGATAGATGTCATTTCGTTCAAGATAGGGAAGCATCAGCACTCGCCAACTGTAGAGTGGTTGTCCTTGCGCGTCGGCAACGTAAGGGGGTGGAAAACAACCGTGCTCCGACTCGTACATGAGTAGCGCCAGAGCAATCTGTTTCATGTTGTTCAAACAGGCTGAGCGACGTGGCGCCTGTGGTGTGCCGTTTATGGCTGGGAACCACGAGAGAACAAATACGATCAGCAAAACCCAACCGGTCGCAGCGGCAGAACGGGTTCCGCGGAAGCATAACCCGACGGAAAGCCCCAGCGCGAGCAACAGAACCATACCGCCGACTCCCTGCCAGGCGATAAAGCCGAAAAACAGAGCGATCGTTGTCGTCGCAATCAGCACATCCCGGATCCCGAACTGGAAAGAGGGCGGCGGATTTGGCGAGGTGGGACGAAAATCGCTCGTAGACAATTCCATTGGTCTTCGACGGCGACCCGCATAAAACCTTGGCACATCCGGGTTTCTTGTGGGTAAAAAGTAATGAACAGTAGTTTACATGTATCGATGGACTGCCGCAAATTCGCCGGAAAACCAAGCACTTCCATAGAATCCATCGACAACACGCATAAGCCAGCCCGGAAAATCACAGGCTCCTGGCTATGGCTGCAAGACGCGGAACAGAGAAGAGGCACCGGTACTCCACACAAAAGTACCGGTGCCTCTTCTCTGTTCACGGGTTTCTCGAGCCATGCGAGGTCGCCGGACCATTGGCAGGCGCAGGGATACACAGGCTGACGACATCCCAACGGACCCGTTACGCACTGTTTTTACCCACAAGAAACCCGGAAGAACCAAAATGTTAAAGCCTCGCACCGGTAGTTGTCAAGATGTGACGTTTGAGATACCTCCGGACGCGTGTGAGAAACATCCGTCCCGCAGGGCGCAACGCCCATCGACTCGATTGCGGCTTGAAAGGCGGCGAGCGTGGCGACCATAATGGCATCCTGGCGCAACATCCGGTGCTCTTGCGTGCATGAACGCCGAGACCGAAGTGCCCGCTCGACCCGAATGAACCCTTTTTGAGAGGCTTCCGGCCTGACGCCGGAAGAAATCAGGACGATGCCCGACCACGCGGAACCGCTGATCCTGGTATTCAACGCCGGCTCGAGCAGCGTGAAATTCGGCCTCTACCAGTTCGACTCGCTGGAGGTTCTCGGCAGCGGGCTTCTCGATTTCTCCGGCGGCACGGATTCCCATCGCGCAACGCTGACGCTCTCGCCTCGCGACCAGTCGCCGCAGCGCCTCGAACTCGACGCGCCCGACTACGGGACCGGCGTCCGCCACGCCCTCGTAGCACTGGGCACGAGCGGTCTGGTTGACAAGGAACTGCGAGCGGTCCGCGCCGTCGGGCACCGTCTGATCCACGGCGGCGAAAAGATCCGTACCCCGGTACTTATCGACGCGGCGATGAAAGAGACGATCCGCCAGTTCGCCCACCTCGCGCCGCTGCACATCCCCGCCGGACTGGAGACGATTGCGGCGTGCGAGGCGGCGCTGCCGGCGGCGGTCCAGGTCGGCGTTTTCGACACCGCCTTCTTTGCCGACATCCCGCCCGTCGCCTACCTCTACCCGGTGCCCTACCAGTGGTATCAAGACTGGGGGATCCGGCGTTTCGGCTTTCATGGAACCAGCCACGCCTACTGCACCACGCAGGCGACGGAGATGCTGGGGCGTCAGGCGGACGACAGTCTTTGCCTGGTGATCTGCCACCTGGGCCACGGTTCGTCGGCCACGGCCGTTCGAGGCGGCGTGGCCGTGACCAACACGATGGGCTATACGCCGCTGGAAGGCTTCATGATGGGCACGCGTTCGGGCAGCGTGGACCCCGGCATCCTGCTGCACGTGTTGCGCGAAAGGGGCATGAGCGTCGAGCAACTCGACGAGGCGTTGCACAAGCAATCCGGCCTTCTGGGCATATCCGGCGTCTCCGCCGATTTTCGCCGCGTCGAGTTGGCCGCCGCCGAAGGCAATCCGCGAGCACAACTCGCTTTGGGGATGTACGCCTATCGCGTTCGCGCCATGATCGGCGCGTTGGCGGTTACCCTCGGGCGGATCGACGGGCTGGTCTTCACCGGCGGTATCGGCGAGAACTCGGTTCTGTTGCGGCAAGACATTTGCCAAGGACTGGAGTGTATCGGCGTGCGGCTTGACCTGGATCGCAACGCCACCGCTCGGCCGGACGCCGATATCGCCCAAGACGCCTCCGCGGCACGGGTGCTGCTGATCCGCACGCGTGAAGAGTACATGATCGCCAGCCAAACACGGCAGACAGTCGAGAGTCAAGAGGCAAGAGCGGAGAGCCAAGCCA
>JAAYEH010000345.1 GCA_012728855.1 Rhodopirellula sp.
CACTGGGCAAACTTGCGGACCGCGCGGAGGTAGGATTCCTGAGTCCGCTCCGACAGGCCGGCCAACTGCAGGTCGTGGAGCATCCGCTGGGCGAGCGGGCTGAGTGGGATCCCCTTTCGCTCGGCGGGGGTGGACGACCGGCGGCCGGTTCGGTGAGAATGGGTGGAACGACGTGCCATGGGATAGTACTCCGGAAATGGCATCCGCGGAGGTCGCGTGCCAAAGTAGCCCGCGAAAACCCGCCGCGGTCAAGAGCACTGTGCTTGGCGCGAGACGGAAATGCAAAAACTGTTTGTCGCTGACCGCGCCGTTCGGTCGCGCCACGAGCACCCGCCGCGCCAGCGGCTTACTTGAACCGGGCGATGCAGCCGACCGGGATATGCGGCGGCGAAATCGTTCCTGAAATCAAGGTCGGTCGCGCCGCATATCCCGGCCGGCTGCATCGCGGTCGTTCGGCGAGGGAAGAGACGCCATGGGCATGATCTGAGATGAATGCGATGTTTTCCCATTCGTTCATCGTTTTCGTGGTCGGTACCCTGTTCACTGCAGCCTCGTGCAGCCAGCATGCGGCTCCAGACGATCCGAACGTGGTTGTCTTTCGGGATCGCCACGGTCGAACTCTGACGGCCGGTCAGCTCAAAGAAGCCACAGGAAACGTTCAATACGAGATTCTGGGATCAGTGAATATTTCCCCTGAAGCTCACAAGTTGCACCAAGAGGCTCGCGAGGCGGGCAGACGGGGCAACTACGGTCGCGCCCTGAGTCTTCTGGAGCAGTCGCATCAACTTGCTCCAGATTGGCCGTATCCCATCTACGATACGGCGTTTACCTACCTGCTGATGAAAGACTTCGCAAAGGCGCGGGAAAACTATCGAGAGGTTGTTCAGTTATCGCCCCGGGGCTTTTTCACCGCCATCACCGCGCTCGACTGCCTTGAGAGGAAAGCTCGCGGCGAACTCCCCGAGGAAACCTATTTGACCTACGTCTCGCTGGAATGGACGCCCGATCCAAGGCAGCAACAACGTACGATCAAAGTCTTGGTAGAAAACGTCCCGCAATTGGCGCCGGGGTGGGAGAAGATGGCGTCGATCACCGAAGCAGATGATGCCAAACTCGACGCGATTGAATAGGGATTGGCCGCGAATCCAGACGCAGAAACACTGGGTATGCTGTTAATCAACAAGGCTCTTGTGCTGAGCAACCAAGGGCGGAAGAAGGATGCCGTGGAAATCCTGGGCAATCTCGCGTTGGATCCGAATTCAACGTACGCGACAGAGCAAATGGCCAAGAGCATGATGGAATTTGTCACGCAGTAAGAGTGCCGCGGGTGCAGACAACCGGAGCCAGCCAGTTAGTCCAGAGAGAAATGGAACGTCATCGGCGGCTGGCTCCGGTCGCTGACCTTGGTTGTTCGGCGGGAGAGGTGGGCATGGGCCAAGTGCGTGTCGCGTCGGTGCAGGTCGAGTCGCTCCCCGAGGTATGGACCGCACTCGGCCGAGCGGGGTTCGCGGTCACTGTCCCGGAACCGGGCGATCGGGTTGCGCGGTGCCGTCGGGCGGACCGGGAGTTGGTCGTCGGCATCGGCGGTAACAAGCGGGACGCGGCGGAGGCGTTCCTCCTGGTCGCTTACCCGCCCTACAGCGTTTGGCCATGGCGATGGAGTGGTGACGTTCGTTCTTTCGACGATCTGACGGCAGTCCTGGACGAGTTCCATTTCCGCGACTAACCACGCGCTGGACGAGCCCCGCCGATGCGGTCGGAATTGAATGGTGCTGATTGGCAGCGCTTCCGCAGGCTCGGTCGCATCCCGCCTAGCGAGCCTCCCGGTACATGCAGGCGACGTTTTCCTGTCGGCCCGCCAAACCGCGCTGCAGCGGAATTGGCCCGCCGCATCGGCTTCTGTCGGGTGCCCAACTTGCCTGCCACCCGTGAGGGCGGCTAAAATAGGATGTTGCGAACGAGTGTACGCAGCTCGAAAGTCTGTGGAGGGTGAGCATGTCTTTGGCTGAGGTATTGCCGGAGGTGCAGTCGTTGTCCCGGCTGGATAAGATCCGGCTTATCCAGATTGTGGCTCAAGAGCTCGAGCGAGAGGAAAGCGAACTGATCGAACCAAATCGGTCCTATCCCGTCTGGTCGCCCGACAGGGCATTCACGGCCGCTGGCTCGCTTCTGGAAGCGCTGGAGGATGAGAAAGGCCGTTGATGACTTCCCCAGCGCAGTCATTCCCCTATGTGCCGCGCGATCCGTCCCTCGAAAATGCCGGCCTTGCCCCGATGTTGCCGCTGACATTGACCGGGGACCGGAGCGTTGCGACATCCGGCCTTGTGGACAGCGGGGCGACGGTCAACATTTTGCCGTACGCGGTGGAGGTGCAGTTGGGATTGGATTGGGACCAGCAGACTCGGTCAGTCGAGTTGTCCGGCAACCTGGCCTCGGTCGAGGCGCGCGTCGTGGTGCTTTCGGCGGTGGTTGGGAGTTTTCCTCCGGTGCGTCTGGCCTTTGCCTGGGCTCGGACGGATGCGGTTCCGGTCATCTTGGGGCAGGTGAACTTCTTCCTGGGGTTCGACGTCTGCTTCTTTCGTTCGCGCGGGTTGTTCGAGGTGCGGCCCAAATCGTGAGGGGCCGAACTTTCGGATGCAGTTGGCCGGGGACCGCGGTCAACGGTTTTCAAGACGGTGCGTTCAGCCGCCGCAGTCCCCGGCAACTGATCCTGATTGTTCGGCGGAGGAAGAACGCTCCGATGTCCGAAGCGGATCTAAGGCAGAGCGAAGAAATAACTTTGACAGATTGTAGCAGGCACACACCGTGCGCCGTCGGTGATTTGCGGCACACGACGTGTGCCGTTTACATAGAACTGTCAAAGTTATTTCTTCGCTCTGCCTAAGCAGGTCGCGGGAACGCGCCGGAGGCTCGCCAGCTCGGTTCCGCGCCGATGTCGGCTTGGCCCTCGGCTTTGTCGTCGGCCTGCTGCTGGCATTGGCCGAAGTCACGGTCGCGGTACGGTTCGAGAACAATCCACGGCGGCCGCTTCGGTACAGGATCGTTGTCTTGGGCATTGTTGTCTTCCGCTAGACGTACGGCGCCAGATAGTGCAGGGCCTGGCGGCCAATGCCGTTTGCCGCCGGTAGTTGGCGCTGGGTCGGCGTTCAGCTTGACCCGCCACTCGGTATGATCGGGCCGCCACAGGCTTCTCGCTCGCTTCCTGCCGTCACGACCTCGGCGGGCCAATCGAGAGGATCGATGTACCGGACGCTTCTCGGTCGCGGAACGTTCCTTGATTCTGTCATGCTCGTTCTACACAGTCAGGCTGCGACTTTCTAGACACCCGACTTTCGGCCGGTGCAAACTTGCGCGCACGCCCTCCAACGTAAACCCACCACCGCCGCCTGCTTCCGGCAACGGGTTATGCGCACTTCAATTGGGCGAGCTTTGCTTCGTCGACTTCGACGCCTAGCCCCGGCCCGGTGGGTACGTGTGCCAAGTCGCCCTCGATCGTTAGCGGCGTCTTGAGTACGTGGGTGGTGAGGAACTGCGGACCGTTCAGCGCGGCCGGGCGGTTCAGGCCGTAGCTGCCGTAGAGAATGAGTGATGCGGCCAAGGAAAGATCGGGATCGGTCAGGCCGCTGCCCAGCCAGAAGAGGCCGGCTTTGAGCACCGTCTCGATCTGGCGGCGGGCGGGCAGAAGACCACCGCAGCGACTGACTTTGAGCGTCATGCCGTCCACCATGCCCAAGGCGATGAACTCTTCGGCGTCGACCGGTGAAACGACTCCCTCATCCATCGTGATCGGCAAGGCCGCTTGCTTCTTGAGGGCCTGATAGCCGCTGATGCGATTGGGACGCAACGGTGATTCCAGCACGTCCACGCCGGCGTCGGCCAGTTTCGGCGCCGCCTGCAGCGCCGTCTCGACGTCGTAGCCGCAGTTGGCGTCGGCCCAGAGAAATCCTTGCGGCGCCAGGCGGCGGACCGCACGGGCAAGGGCCACGTCGAACTTGGGATCCGGTGCGATTTTGAGGTTGAAGTTGTGGTAGCCTCGGCGAATCCCCCTTTCGACTTCGGCTTCTACGTCGTCGAGCGAGGGAACGTTCACCGTCCAACTCAGCCGGACCGGATCGCCGCAGGGCCGCCCCCACAACTCGGCGATCGACTTGCCGGTGAGTTTTCCCGCCAGATCGTGCAGCGCGATATCGAGCCCGGCGCGGGTGATCGGCATGGCGGTGGTGTAGCCGGGGGCCAGCGCGCGATCGAGCACGTCGTGCGCGGCCTCGATGTCCAAGGGGTCGCGCCCGACCAGCGCCGGGCCGAGGTAGTCGCGTAGGACAACCACCGCGGCGTCCGGTGTCTCGTAGCTCCACTTCGGCACAGGCAAGCTTTGCCCCCATCCGACGGTGCCGTCGTCGGCGGTAAGGCGGACAAATACCACCGTATGGCCCGCGGAACCGGCGAGAAACTTGAAGTAACCGGACCAGGGATAACGGGCAGTAAACGCTTCGACGGCCTGGATCTTCACGGAACAGCCCTTTGGAAACCGTTGGGAGATTTGCTGGATCGGATTATCGGTTCCCCGAACGCAAGCGGCAACCCCGGGGGACGTTTTCGCGCCGGTGCCTTGTCCAGGCGACGATCTTCCGGCGGTGGGCAACAAGAAAAAAGCGACGGCCCGATCTTTCGATCGGGCCGTCGCTGCTGACATGACCAGTCCCTCCCCGGCTCAGGGAAGAGGCAGGATCGTCCTTCTCACACTTCAGGCGCCGCAACCGGCCGGACCACAGGCGCTCGGAGTCTTGCAGCCGGGATCGCTGCAGACCGGAACCGGGCAGCAGACCGTGACCGGAACCTGCTTGCAGACCACGCGGGGCACGCAACGAGTTACCGTATAGGGAACCTTCTTGGCAACCCACTGCATGCAGTTGACGGTCTTCTCGAAGCAGACCGGCTTGCACACGGTGTAGGGTACCTGCTTCGTGCAGGTTTCGTACACCGGCTTGCAGACCTGGTAGGTGCATTCCTTCTCACAAACTTCCTTCACCAGGCGGCAGACCTTGTAGGTGCAGGTCCGGACGCGTTGCTCGGGCACCATCTTGCAGACCTGGTAGGTGCAGGTCTTCACGCGCTGCTCGGGCACCATCTTGCAGAC
>JAAYEH010000346.1 GCA_012728855.1 Rhodopirellula sp.
ATCCTCCTTGAGCCCGATGGCATAAAAAGAGATGGGCTCGTGGTTGGGCGGTTGCACGATGTCGTTGACCCAGATCGAACGATGGTGCGAGTGGCGATCGTCGGGGTACTGGACCGTCAGGGGTTTGCCGGACGGACTGCGGACCGGGTAGTAATGCGGGAAGTCGAGGTCGGCGGCGTATTGGTAGGCCATGGCCTCGCGGCCGTCGATCAGGACCTGCAACTGCCCCTGGCGATCGTCACGCTTCAGTTCGATCGACGGAGCCGGCACGGTCGTCTGGGCGACTCCCATGACGCCGTGCAAGAACAACAGGCTGGCCTGCGCGCCAGCAATCCAGAGCGTTCTCATCCAAGTACCTCCTCGTCTGTGTCGAGTCCCTTGAAGATGCCTCGACGGGGTTGATTACTTCAAGCTGGACCAGGGGAGCCTGACCCTGCTGACACACAAACACTCAACTACTTCAGTCGAATCTCGACGATCGCTACGTCGCCCGCAGGAATCACCAGCTCGAGGCGGTCCTGAGCCGGCAGTTCCACACTTCGCCAGAGTTCGCGTGCGGAGGTGATCGCTCCCATTCGAACTCGCAGCCCGCCCCGCCAGTCGGCGAACAGGTCGTTGTTCAACAGCCCCACCAGCAACCGCTTGGGATCGCCGTGGCAGCAGCAGGTATGGATATTCAGGCCTGCCGGCTCGATTTCCACCGGGTTGAAGGAATCGAAGTAGCGACTCAGCACCGCCCGTATGCCGCGCAGGAGCTGATAGGGAGGCTCCATATTGACGATCTCGGCAGTGCGGTACGTCAGCGCGTCGGTCATCCAGTGGTCGACGGCACACACGACAACGCGTCCCTCTCCCGCCCTGTTGACGGTCACGAGCGGATGGCCGTGCTCATTGACCAGCAGTGACCCGGCGCTGTCGCGGCTCAAAATGGTGTAGCCGTAGGGCTGTTCCTCGAACGACTCGCCGTCGGCCAGCAGGTGCGACGTGCAGCCTTTGGCCTGCGCCTCAAGTCGCACGCCGGTCAACTCGGCCGGCAATGCCTTGGCGGCGCGGGCGTCGATGACCAGGTCGCCGCCGGCGCGGACGTAATCGGCCAGCCGACCAATCACCTCGTGCGTCATCTCCACGTCGCCCAACAGCATCACGGCCGAATATTGCTTGAGCACCTCCGGGTGGCAGCGGTTGGTGATCACGTCGAAGATGTCGCCGAAGGGCGTGGCGGTAAGGAAGCCGCGTTCGTTCCGCAGGTAGCTGGCATCTTCGTAACCCGGCCAAACCAGGCGGAACACGTTGTCGATCAGATAGTCGCCTTTTTCGTAGGGGAACTTGCCCCAGATCTTGTACTTGTCGCCGCGGTAGAGATGCCGCGGCATGTTCCAGCCGTTGTAGAAGTCGAGCATGAAGGCCACCGGCGTGACCAGCACGCCGCGGTCGGGATGCTTGTCGACCCACCGGCGAAGCTCCAGGTGCTGCCGGCCTAGCGGGCTGAGTTCCGGAACCCCTTCGGACACCTCGTCGGCCGTGAACTGGGCGGTCTCGGTGCCGAAGATGCTGTGACCGTCGAGATAGCCGCAGAAGAACAGCCGCTTGTGCAGGCTCCGCGAGCAGCCCTTATTGGGCCCGTATCCGTAGCCGGTATCGCTGCCGTGGCTCACGGTCTTGCGAGCGTGATACATGTTGTAGCCGAAGCGGTTCCAGATCGACGAGGCCTGATAGGTCAACCGGCCGTACTGCTTTCCCGCCCCGCGCAAGAAGGCGAACATGAGCGTGTCGCTGGGCAGCCCCTGCGCGGTCTCCAGGCCCAGCAGGCGGCAGTTGCGCTCGCCGTAGTAGTGGGAGAAATTGAGCGAGCCGGTGGCGTTCATATAGTTCCCGTTGTCGCCGCAGACATGCTCGTCCCACTTGACGAAATCGTCCCAGCCTTCCTTGCGATTCCTGGCCGTGCCCTTGTCGGCATAGGCGCCGATGTAACGGCCGTCCTGCTCGCCGTTGTCAAAACCGAAGAACCGGTCGCCGAAGACCCGCAGGAGGATCTCGCGGTGCTCGGGGGCGATCGTGTGCGGGAATTGATCGTGATAGGGCACGTAGCCATGGACGTCGAACAGGTACAGGCCCCGGCCGCGCACCTCCACGAGCCGCTCCTCAAAGGCACGCAGCGCCCGGCGATAGTCCTCCTCCTTGGGCAAGAATGGCCGCTGCGGGCACATGCTGATATGCGGCCAGCAGACGTCGCCAAACTGGTAGTGCTTGTGGAACGTGTCGAGCGTGCGCGGATCGATGTTCCGGGCCCCGGTCATGTGCAATTCTGCGCCCAGCGTTTTGCGCATCACGGGTTTGGGCTCCGTAGCGGCGAAAAGCGGATGCTCTTCCGGCACCACCGGCCTGGTCCACGGCTGAAACCGCACGGCCCGCAGCGGCTCGACTTGCTGGCCGGCCTGGCCGATCTGCCGGGCCAGCATCTCCTTGGCGGCGGCCAGCGATTGCGGGTAGCCGTCGGGTAGCGCGAGGGCGTCGCGGCGGTCGAAAACGGGATCGGCAAGGCCGCCGGCGAACCGATGGACCTGGTCGGCCTTGACGTTTCCTTCGTCCAGTTCCAGGCAGATGGCGACCACGTGGCTCGGGTCAAAGACGTCATTGCCTTCGAACGAAATCGGCACGACGACCTCTTCGACGCCGGTCGTGTCGTCGCGTCGGCGCCACAGGAGCTTCTCCGTGCCCCGCACATCCACGACGCGCAGCGACATAACGTGCCCGAACCCCTGCCCCTCGAACCGAAACCGCAAGCGGCCGAAGGGTTCCAAGTCCCATTGGCCCGCATGCACCAGGCGTACGGCATCGCCCGCGAACAGCCGCGACTTGTCGGTATTGCCGAACGAGGCCGCGTACCGCAGCACGGGCCGGCCCTGGCTCTTGACCAACGCCACGGACGCCTCCTGCGCCTGGCCGAAGAGCGGCTGGGCTTTCCAGGCCTCGGCGCGGCCGAGCCAGGAGCCATCCGGCACGGGATACCGCTCCCACGGAGTCGCAACAGGTGACGAGGCCGGGACGGGTTCCAGCCGCACCGCGACAATCTGCGGCAGCACGTCCTGCAACCGCAGCCAGTGCAGGCCCGGCGTCAGAACGACCGCGCCCTGGTACTCCCAAAAGGCGTCGCGCACATCGGCGCTGTCGGTGCGGTTCAAGGCGCACATGTTGTAGTCGTTCAGGTCATTGCCATCGATCACGATGTCGCACGGCTGCCGGCCGGGCGCGGCATAGCGGAGCCAGACGCCGTAAGTTTGTTGGCTGGGGATGTCGAGCCAGTACTCGATCAGCCCCTCGCCGAACAGGCTGGGCGTTTCCGGCTCATCGGAAATCAGTTCAAGCGTTCCCGCCAGGCGATCCGCCGCATCGGGAAGGAGCAACAGCGAAGCGGCGGCGGCCGGCGGCGGCGACTGGCCCGCGCGGAGCGGTACGAGAACGGGCGGCTGAAACGTGCGCCGCGACGTGGCGTTGCCCGACCACTGGGCGACCGTGGCGTCGCCAACGCGCAGCGACGTGCTGGTGACGCTATAGTAGCCCTCGGCCGTGTTTTCCAGGCCAAGGATGTAGAGTCCGTCGCCCTGGAACTCGTCGGACACATCGAACTCGAGCGTCCGTTCTTGCCCTTCCTGCAGCCCGTTGAGGTCGAACTCGCCGACGATCACCGCCCGGGCCGCGCGCGGCTTGAGGTACACCCAGCCTGCCGCGTTGCCGCCGAACGATTTCTTGAAGGTGGCCGAGAGCCTGGCCTTGCCCGTGGTGGTCGGTTTTCGCACGGTACGGGGCACAGCAGCCGGGCCGGGCATGTCGAACACGCGCGCGCCGACGGCCAGTTTCTGCTCGGGATCGTAACGCACGCAGTCCGACACGCACACCTCATCGATCTTGCCGCTGAACCAGTAATCGCGGCCGACGTAGCTGCCGACCCACAACCCCTTGTCGCGAAGGCCCAGCAAGAAGTCCTTGGGCGCTGGCACGCGAGCGCGCAGCGATCCGTCGAGGAAGAAACTCGCCCGGCGGCCGTCGTAGGTCGCCGCCAGATGGTGCCAGCGGCCATGCCGGTTCGGCCCAATGCCCGATCCCACGTGCTGATGACGCAGCCCGTCGGCGTTGGCCACCGACGATCCCTGGTTGTAGAGCGAGACCGACGTGGCGCTGCCGCCGCTGAGATCGAAATGGATGGTCATGTCTTTCCCCAGAAGGAACTGGCGTCCCTCGGGGTTGTCCTGTTTGAACCAACACTCGACCGTGATCGCCTTCAAATGGTGAATCGCCTCGGTCACGGCCCGGTAGACGGTGTCATCCTTGCCGTCGAACTCCAGGGCTCCGTTGAATTTCCCCGGGCACCAGCGCGCTCCCTGGACCTGGCCGTCGTAGCCCCGGCCGCTGCTGTCCTTGGCCAGCGGGCCCTGGCCCTCGTCGAAATGGTACAGCAACAGCGTGTGCTCGTCGGGCTGGAACGGCTCAAGCGGCGATCGCCCGGCGGCGGGCAGGCTGGAACCAACCAATAACCACAACAGCGACGCGGCCAGACATGTCCGAAACATGAGGCAGGCTCTCAGGGGACTGCTTGGGATGGGCGGGGGTGAGAGAATACGGACCCTCCCCGGCATTGTGGCCTCGTCGGGGCGCGAGTGTCAACCAAGTCCTCGCTACAATCGGCGGCTTCCGCACCGACGACTTCTCGAGAACCGGCCGGGGATTTTTTCGGCAAACGATAGCTGCCCAGGTCGAGGAACTTCTGCAGACCGGTGGCGCTTGAAGCGGTTTCTTGGCTGGCCACGTACCAGATCGCCCGAAACGACATTTGCAGTGGCTTGTGGGAGTCCTGGAAGATCGTCCCGGCGGTCACCGATGCTTGGTAACGGCATTTTCGGCAGATCATGCGGCCACGGCTTGTGTGCCAGACACCCTCGTGGCGGCAATTAGGGCAGTTGAAACCGTTCGGCCAGCGAAGTTGAGCCAGGAATTCGCGGCAGGCATCCTCGGTCGGCAGTAGCGTTTCCAGTTCGGAGATGGTATGCGGCAGAGGTTGCATAAGCGTTCTCTCGCGAAACTCCCCAACTGAACTTCCCCAATTCCGGCAACGTGCCCTTCGAATCTGGCGAACTGACCGGTAGCCACATCCGAAATCTGCCCAAGTCTATTCATATTCTTCACACGGCCGTCGCTCTGCCGAAGGTTCTGGGCCACCGAGACGTTGACCTGCTCCGGCTGGGCAGGATCCCCGGTGGCCACCCAGCCGAAGTGTGTGTGTCTCGTGCTCGTGGTGTGTAAACGCCGGGGAGAAACCGTGGCGCGGGACGGTTGAAAAGCGTGGCGCTGATCCGTCTTTCCGATCAGTCCGTTGTCGTAGGCCTATTTGAAAACGGTGCGCACCCGTTGAGTCTCGTTTCCGAGACGCACCGGACCCGAGTGCTTGGCCAAGTCGGCTCTCAACTGCTCGAAGTCGTCGCCGGCCAGGTTCTCCATAAGACGGCCCTCGCCAAACGTGCCGATGAACAGTTCAACCGTGCGTCGATATTCGGAGTAGGTTCGGACCGTGATTTCGCCCGCGTCCAGGGCACGGCTCTTGGCCGTCAAGAGTCGGTCGCGGAGATGTCCGACCGTCAGGCCCTCGTCGCCGATCTCCCTGGGCTTGCGTCCGGCTTGCAGGTCGTCCACCTGCTTCTTGTAGACTTCGAGGGCCGCTTGCCATTCGCCGTCGTTGGGCAGCGTCGCCATTGCGCCGTTGCGGATGCGGCCCCAGCGGCCGACGTAATGAAACTGGCCTTTGATCTACTTGGCCCAGTAGCCCGCCGGATGAGCGTACAGCGGGAATTCATCGTAGGGCTTCGTTGGGCGGTTCGTTGACGGTTTACCACCGCCACGCTTTCGAGTAGACTGACCTACTGGGTCACCTCCTACTTCAACGGTTTAAGGTGGCTTCGCCCCGGCTGCAACCGGGGAACGGTTTTGCTACCGGGTAGTATAAATGGTAGTAAACAGAAAATGACGGGAGGCTGGATACTCGACGTAAGTACTTATAAAAAAAGACTTTAGCGCCTGTAGCTCAGGGGATAGAGCAACGGTTTCCTAAACCGTAGGTCGCAGGTTCGAATCCTGCCAGGCGTATTGTAAGTCCTTGGAGAAAACGACTTGCGAGGACCGATTTTCGGAGGCCTGTAGAGACTGTAGCATCATTACCGACGATTATGCGGCCTTGCGGGCGCGGGCGGCGTGGACTGTTTTGGTGGTTTGACCGCGCTGGGCGGTTCGTTCCTCGCGCTGCGTGTCCATTGTACTTCGCGAGACGATAATGCCTAGCGTGCGAACGCGGTAGACGGTCTTTTGCATCCTGCAATGACGGCGGTAGCCGCGTTCCACGGCATTGGAAGTCGACAGCAGACGTTTGTCGTCGAGAAACATCAGTGCCTTCTCCAGGTTGGGGGAAAACCGCTTTTGCAGCGTCTTGCCGACCTTCTTGCAGCGTTGAGAGAGGCCCGGCTCGAAATAATGCGGCCGTCCCCTGATCTTTTTTGCACCGCCGCCCGTTCGGATGGGCAGTGAGGGAAGATTCATCGTAGGGTTTGTCGGGCGGCTTCGTCTCGGTTGGGGTCATTGTGGCCGTGGCCAAAATGGGATATTATTCTGGAGAGGCGAACGATGCTACTTATACCCTGCTATGAGTATTTCGTTGTCTGAACGGTTGTCGTATGAGAATGGGCAGGGTTTCAGTCAATGGAGCATCGAACGTAAGTCTTTGAAAAAAAGTAAGTTACAGCTTTGGCGGCGTAGCTCAGTTGGTTAGAGCAGCGGAATCATAATCCGCGTGTCCGGGGTTCGAGTCCCTGCGCCGCTACTCGGTAAGCCATGACGCATCAATAGGGAAGGTCGGCCACTGGTAGGCGGGGTGCGCCAGAGGTCGATTTCGCGAAGATCGCGAGAGCGACTCGAAAACGGCCGGCCGGAACATCAAGCAGCCCGGCTGCTACGCATCGGTTTCGGGCAGCGCCAACGCTTCGGCCAGTGCCAGCAGCCGGGCTGCTCAGCAAGATCACGGGTGTTTGAGGATTCTACACCTCCCCCGGAACGATCCACGGCGGGCGGCCCTCGCGGCGGAAAAACTGCATCGCTTCCGGATCGCCAACCACGCCTTCGCTCTCGGCGTCGATCGACAGTTTGCGGCCGCCCATGCGGCAACTGAGCATCGAGTAGTGGACCAAGAGCGTGCTGAGGTGGCCTTCCTCGATGTCCGCATTGGGCATCTGGCGACTGCGGACGCACTCGATGAAGTTATCCTGGTGCGGCGGATCGGGAAATCGGCCGTACATTTCGTCCGCAACGACCGGTTGCCGGCTCTTCGGACGCACGTACACCTGCCATCCCGATCCCATGCGGCCGACGACCATCATCCCTTCCGTGCCGTACAACTCGACTCGCTCGGTGTTCTGCGGCCAGTGAGGGAACAAATCGCCGTCGCGAATGCCCTGATCGGCCTTGAGCATGTACGGCGTAAAGAGGCTCATCTCGAAGGTCATGGTGAGATCGTCGAACTCGAACGTGCTGATTTGAGTGTCGGGCGTCTCCGCGCCGCCGTCGCGGTCATAGCGGACGCCGCTGGAGTAGACCGTCTTCGGATAGGTCACTCCGCAAAGCCACCTGGCGATGTCCACCTGGTGGATGCCGTCGTAGGTCATATCGCCGCCGCAGTAGCGCCACAAGTGCCGCCAGTTCTTTTGCAGCATCGGATTGTATCGGCACTGGGGCGCGGGGCCGTTCCACATGTCCCAATCGAGGCCGGCCGGCGGATCGGCGTCGGGTTCGACCGGGAAGTTCGGCTCGCCCTTCTGATTGAAGACGCGGCAGAGGTGGACCTTGCCGATCTTGCCTTCAT
Organism: Rhodopirellula sp.; assembly: GCA_012728855.1. GTDB lineage: Bacteria > Planctomycetota > Planctomycetia > Pirellulales > Thermoguttaceae > JABWBD01. The sequence continues at coordinate 7,898 of JAAYEH010000346.1, forward strand.
CGAGGTATTTCTTCGCCGCGAAGAGATACGGCGCGGAACGGTTCTGAAAGCCGACCTGCACGACCCGCTCGTACTTTCGCGCGGCCCGCACCGCCTGACGGCCTTCCCAGCAGTTGTGGCTCTGCGGCTTCTCGACGTAGACATCCTTGCCGGCCTGGCAGCACCAGATCGTCGCCAAGGAGTGCCAGTGAGGCGGACAGGCGATCAGAACCGCATCGACCGACTTGTCCTCGAGCATCCTGCGGAAATCCGGCTCGCATTTCGGCTCCTTGCCGTCCTGGCACGAAGCAAGCCACTTTCTGCGCGTTTCGAACAGGTTCGTATCCACGTCGCAGAGCCAGGCCATCTCGCAATCGTCGCGACGCGTGAAAGCCTGGGCGATCATGTTGCCGCGGCCGTGACAACCGACGATGGCCAGGATCACTTTGTCGTTGGCCGGCGTCGCCCGCACCGATTTCGCGTTGCCGAGCAGGACCGTGCCCGCAGCGAGGCCCAGGGTGGTGGTCTTGGAATGTTGCAGGAACTGGCGACGGTCCATGAGGCTTTTTCTCCGCAAAACAACGTCACTCAAAAACTCGCCCCACCGGGATGAACCCGTCGGCGGCGTTTACCGAGACCGCAAGTAAACATTCTGACACACGCGGAGTGCCGCGGTCAAGCGCGGAGTGATTCGAGCCGTTTACGAAACGAGTGCTCCGGCCGTTGGCATTTGAGAAATCGCAGCACGGACTTCAGCCCGCCACCCGGGCGGATGAATTCCGCCCTACTCATCCAATCATGCTTGATGGAATACTCGTCGCACGCCGGCTTTTGACGGACGGCCGCGGGCAGGTACAATACGCGGCGTCGGCAATGGCCGACCGGTCTCGCTGGGTGCCAGCGAGCGGATTCTGGCAGAAAAGGAGGTCCACGGTGTTCGCTCGCTCCCTTGGCGCGCTGTTGGCCGCGATTTCGCTCGTCTTTGTCGCAGTTGCCGCAGCGGCCGACGCGCCGCCGGCCGCGGAGATCCTGGCGCATTGCCGGCAGACCCTCCAGCGCCAATTGGAACAACCTTCCGGCGAAGTCGGCCGACGACTCGGCGAAATTGCCCCGCTGGTACGGCTTGCACCCGATCAGATTCTCTGGGAGGGCGAGGCGCCGACCTGGCGATGTCTGTGTAAGCGGAATCTGTTGCCCGCCGAGCAACGCCAGGTTTGGGACGCGCTGGAAGCGATTCTGGTGGGATTGCTCTCGGCCGAGCCGCCCAGCGGGACCGAACAGCCGTTCTTTACACCCGAGGAAGCCCGTCGTGTCGTCGAGCGGGGCTCGCTCGGATTCCTACACCAACGGCCCCGGTCGGAGATCACCAAGGAAGAGATCAAGAGCGCCATTCTGGCCTACGTCGACCGCGCGCGCCACGAAGCCGACTTCGACCCACCGCTGTTTGAAACCATCCGAAGGGTTGTGCTCGATCCCGAGAAGCTCGCCATTCTTGGCGATCGCATTGTCTGGTCGGTGGAACCCGATCGCGCCGTGTTGGCGCGGGCGGAGGAAATCCAGCAACGCATCGCCGGCGCCCAGTCGCGGCGCGGCTTGAGCCGTGAAATCGATTGGATGAAGCAAACCAAGCAGGCGTTTGAAAAAACGTTGCTCGATGCGACTCCCGCGTTGAAAGCAGGCATCGTCCGGGCGCTGGCCGGCCTGCCCGCGGCCGACGGCGCCGCGGCCTTGCTCTCGGAAGGCGATGCTCGCGCGCTGATCGTTGAACTGTATCCCGAAGTATGGGCACTGGAAACGCACATGGGTGAAGTGGCCATGTCCGCCGCACCCGCCATGCAGTTGCGGGCGACCGCCTCCAAAGGCTCGGCACAGCGGACATTGGTTTCGCTCCAGGCGACCCGATTCCAGGCGGATCGCTCATTCACGTCGCCGTACCCGGCGGACTATCTCGCCGGGGATTCGCCCGAGGAGGGCGCGGCTCAACTGGTGATCGACACCGGCGGCTTTGCCGGCGGAAACATCACGGCGGTGGCGTTCAGTCCCGACGGCGGGCTGCTGGCGGCGGCGGGCGACGTGGTCCGCATCTGGGATCTGAACGACGGCAAGCTGCTGGCTACGCTCCGCGGTCAGCGGCAGCTCGGCGGAGTCGGCAGTTGCAGCGACCTCTGCTTCTCTCCCGACGGCCAGAGGCTGTTCGTCGCCGCGGCCGGCTCGGAAGCCAGCGTGCGGGTTTACGACATGGCCGATCCTTCCGAGATCCGCAAGGTGCTCTCGGGGCATGAGGGGCACGTCGACCGGCTGGCCGTTTCGCCGGACGGGCGCTGGCTGGCGACCGCCGGGGTCGACAACCGGCTGAATATCTGCGACCTCCGGAAGGATCAGATTGTCGCGCGGTTTGTGCTGCCGGCCCTGATCGATTACCTGCATTTTCCGGCGGCGGAGCCGTGGCTGTTGGCCGTGGACGTCACCGGCAAGTTCACCACGATCGACCTGGCCGGTTCGCAACAGGCTGGCGGCCTCTCGGCGACCCAAGGCGCCCAGCGCTTTCAACAATGGGTGGGCAGCGCCGCCCAGTGGCCCGAGGGGGGGCGGCCGCATCCCTTTGCTCTGGACATCGATCTCGGACGCGAGCGGTTGGCGGCCGGCGGCATCAGCCTTTCCGCGGCGGGGCAATCGGTCTACTGGTGCGGTTCGTGGTCGGCCGGCCGCGGCGTGCCCGATCAGGTCCACCGCCACAATTTCTATCTCACCGCCTGTGCGGTCAGCCAGGATGGCCGCTGGATCGCCAGCGCCGACGCCATGGGCGGAGTCGACGTCTGGAATGCGGAGACCGGAGAGGTTCGTTACCGGCTGGGCGGCGCCGCCGCCGCGATCTATGCGGTCGATTTCGATCCGGCCGCTGCGCGCTTGCGACTCGGCCGCACCCCGCTCCGCCCCGGCAGCGGTTGGAAATACAACCACTACGGTCTGCTTACTCATGAGTTCGACATCCACGACCGCTGCCTGCGCAGGATCGATCCGCAGGAGCCGCCCGAGGCGGTTCTCCAACAGGGGCAGCGGCAGTTGAGCCTGAGCTACGCGCGGAGCGTGCCGACGCTGAGCGTGTCGCGCGGCGGTCGGGCCGAGAGCGCGCTGCCGCTGGCCGGATCGGCGAAGCACCTGCCGCTCTGTTTCTCGTTCCTGCGGGGACGGGCACTGGGGTTCGACGGCGCCATCGCCGTCGGCGGCGAGGATGGCAGTCTGGTTTGTTTCGAGCCGGGGCAGTTCCTGTCACGGCGAAGCTTCGTCGGACATGCCGATCGGGTCTGGTCTCTGGCCCAGTCGGCCGACGACCGGCTGCTGGCCAGCGGCTCCGGCGACGGCTCGGTTCGGATCTGGAAGCTCCAGCCGCCACAGCCTTGGGGCAACCTTGCCGCCTATGCGGACGACGACGGTCGCATCTATCACGTCGTACCCGGCACGCCCACGGCGGCTGCGGGCATCCGCGCGGGAGACGTGGTGATGACCCTGGGAAATCGTTCCCTGGGCGACCTGGCCGAGGAACTCGCCAAGACGGGGAAGTGGCCTTTCGCGGCCGGTGAGACCGTCGAGGTTCAACTTCAGGGAAAGACGTGGGACGATTACCGCGAGCCGTTGCAGGTGGCGCTTTCGCCGATGGGCGACCTGGCGGAGCCCTTGCTGAGCCTGTTCGTCACACCGGACGGTCGCGACTGGGTTCTCTGGACGCCGCAGGGATATTACGACGCCTCGCCCTCGGGCGACCGGATGATCGGATGGCACGTGAATCGCGGCCAGGGCTACGCCGCGAGGTTCTATCGCGCCGAGCAATTCCGCCAGCAGTTCTACCGGCCGGACGTCCTCGCGCGGATACTCGACACGGCCGACATCGACGAGGCGCTGCGGCTGGCCGATAGCACCCGGGCAAAGCCGCCCGAGGCGGCCGACGTGCGGCAGAATGCCGTCGCCTTGTTGCCGCCGACGGTGCGGATCCTGGAACCGGCTTATGCGATGCGGACGGGGCAGCCCGCTATTCGCGTCCAGGCGGAAGTTCGCTCGCCCGGCGAGCAGCCGCTGGCGGAGGTCCGCGTGTTGGTCAACGGCAAAGCGTATGGGGTCAAGAACATCGTTCGCGAAGAGACGGGCGACGACGGCATCGAGCGCCTCAGCGAGCGGCACTGGCGAGTGACCCGGCAGGTGCGGCTGGCCCCGGGCGACAACGACATCGGGGTGCTGGCCTCGACGCAGAAGGCCGCCAGCGAGCCGGTGTCGGTACGGGTCACGTACCGCGAGAGCGCCGTTGCCGCCGACGACGCGCCGCGGCTGTTCGTCCTCGCCGTGGGCATCTCGCAGTACCGCGACGACCGATTCAACCTCCAGTTCGCCGACCGCGACGCGCGAGACTTTGCCGATGCCTGGCAGGACCAGCAGGGCGGGCTGTACCGGGAAGTCCAGCGGCGCGTGCTGTTGAACGACGAGGCGACCGCGGCGGCCGTGCTCGACGCGATGCAGTGGCTCATCGACAGCGCGGAAGAAGACGACGTCGCCATGGTGTTCTTGTCGTCGCACGGCGTCTGCGACGCCAACCAGAACTACTACCTGGCGACACACGAGATCGACACCGAACGGATCCGCTCCACCGCGCTGAGTTGGCGGGAAGTTCAGGGGATGATTCTCGATCTGCGTTGCCGCCGTCTGCTGATGTTTGTGGACACCTGCCACGGCGGAGCGGTCGCCGGGACGGCGCCGGTGCTGATGGACCGCATGCGCGACTTGTCGAAACAGGACGTGGGAGCGGTGCTGTTCGCCTCCTGCGCGCCGCAAGCGACGAGCCTGGAAGACCCGGCCTGGGGGCACGGCGCATTCACCAAGGCGATTCTCGACACCTTCGGCAGCCCCGAGAGCGACATCGACAACCCGCCCGACGGCTTGCTCTCGTTGACCGACCTGGCGCACAATCTCGACAAGCGCGTCCGGCAGATCACCGACGGACGGCAGGCGCCGGTCGTAGGGATTCCGCCCACCGTGACGAATTTCAGCGTCTACCGGTTTCGATAGCGCGCCGGGCGCGGAGAAGGTAATTGTGAAAGCCAATTCACTCAAACGGTAAACGCCACTACCGGGTCTATCCCGGTGGGACGATGTTTGGCAACTACAAACGCTGCGCAAATACCCGTTCCGTGATTTCGCCTTTTCGCTCGGCCCGAAGGGGCCGAGCGAAAAGACGAAATCACGAAAAAACATGCAGTCCCATCAGCCCGGCTGCTTGCGAGCAGCCGGGCTGATCAACGGGTAAGCTTTCATCTGCCGCTCGCCTTACGATCCCGCCCGTGGTTGGAATGATTGGGACAGTCCTCGCCTACCCCGAGAACGGTTATCGAATCAGGGACCGGTGGTCCTTACGATGCGGGCCGCGGCGCTGCGGTGGACGGCGGGCGTGTCCACGATGAACCGACCGTTCTCAGCGGTCGTGGCGGTTTCGAGGACGACATCGCCCGTGATCGTGTCGCGCCAGACGACCGAGTAACGCCCGTCGGCGACGCCGGCGAGCGTCAGCTTGCCTTGCGGTTGCGGCTCGGGATTTCTTCCCTCCCGCGCACATAGCCAGATGAACTGCGGATTGCGAGCCCACAGCAAAAGGTAATCGTCGGTCTGGAGTCCCTGGACCTCCAGGTCCGGCCCCTGGCGGAGCCGGTAGTTGCCCAATTCGTAGGCGGTCCAGAATGTGCCCGAACCGGCGTTGCCGACGCGTATCCGGTGCGCCCCCGCGCGAATCGGCACGGTGAAAAACTTCCAATAGGACCAGGCGGTTTCGGCGTCCAACGGGAGCGGTTGCCCGAGCACCTTCGTTCCGTCGACCTGAACCTCCAGGATCGGATCGCCCTGGGCCGATCGTTCGGGGACGTGGACGGTCAGACTTCCGTCGACGGGGAACTCGACGGCCAGCGTCTGCGTTTCGCCCGCGGACAACATCCCGCGGAAGCTCTCCTGTTGCTTTACCCGTCCATCGGCGTCGATGTCGAACGCCGCCGGCGGCTGGGGCGGGCAGAGCGTGAACGAGTAATTGCGGGGCCAGCCCTCGAAAAAGACACTGGCGTAGTGCGGCTTGCCCGGGCCGTCGCGATACGTGAACCGCTCGACTTCCACCGGTTTCCACTGCCGCCTGCAAAACGGAATGTCTTGAACGACGGCCGCCAGCGGCGTCCAGTAGTGGTACATGTCTTGGCCGTCGACCCACTCGCCCCAGCCCCAGGGAAGGGCCGCCCCGGCGCTGCCGTTCATCACGGCGCCCCAAAGTCCGTTATGCACGATGACGCCGCGGGGGTCTTCGCCGACCCAGCCGCCGTGGTGCCCCACACCGTATTCAGTAATCAGGAAAGGTTTCCGATACCGCGCCGTCATTTCGCGCGAGGCCCAGGCCGCGGTCTGGCCCATGTCGCGGCGGGAATATGTGTTGGTGGAGACGACTTCCATCTCCGGGAGTCCGTCCACCTGCGGGTAGCCGTCGAGGTTGCCGAAGTTCGTGTGGATGACGTGGCCCACCGGGTCGACCTCGCGAAGGTACCTGGCCATCTCCTGGTGCCAGGCCGCCGCATTGGCCGCGTCGAAATCGTTGCAGGCGCTGACCTCGTTCCAGAACTGCCAGGAGAAGATGGCCGTTGAGTAGGACCAGCGGGCGACAATATAGCGGAGCCGGCGGCGGAAGAACTCCTTGGCCTGCGGGTTGACGAAGTAGTCCTTGGGCGAAGCGGCCGGGCCGCCGGTCGCGGCGCCGTAGGTGAATTGCCCCCACGTCTTGTCGCGGCGGAGGTTCTGCTGAGTCTCCAGGCAGCACATGAGGCGGATGCCATGCTGCTCGGCCAATTCGACGAGGCGGTCGATCCGCCAGGCGTCGGGCTGCTTATAGCGTCCAAGCCCCTGATCCGAACGTCCGGTCGCCAGGCTCTCCAGATCGGTGGAGCCGTAGCACCACCACGAACGAACGAAATTTCCGCCCGCCGCGGACAGCCGGCCGTACCATCGCCGCCCATCCGCGATTCCGCCGCTGCCGAGCAAAGCGACGTTCTCGCCCATCGCGAAAAAGGGCGTGCCGTCGTCGAACTGCAGATAATAGGGGTTCTCCTGCGACACCCGCAGGTAGCCGTGGTCCCGCGGGTTCGGCACGCAGGTGAAGGTCTGCTGGTCGCTCTGGACCGTCTTGCCTTGGTTCACCAACCGCAGGCGATAATGGTAGCTGCCCGGTATCCGAGGAGCAAAACGCACTTTCCACTGTGCATCGGCGCGGGGTGTGAGCAGTTCCTGTCCGCCGAACTCGTCGCAATCGTAGTCCTGGCAGAAAAACCCTGGCACGAGGCGGGTCGAACCGTCCGGCGCGACAAACTCCGCGTCGAGCCGAACTTGCGCCGGATCGAAAGGATTGTCCCAGGCGCCGGAGATCTGCGCGCCGATTTCGAACTTGCGGTACTGCGGAACCTCGGTCGCGGAAGCGGTCGCTCCGGTAATCGCCGGTTCGCCGCTCGATACCAGAGACATCTCGTGAAAGCGATATTCGGTTGGGTCGTCGGGAGTGAGCACGAATTCCAATTGCTCGACTTGTCCCGCCTTGGCCGTGCCGCCCGCCATCACGCGCGGATAGATTTGATAGCCGCGGCCTCCCGAACCACGGGTGTCCTGCACGGTGCAGAGAGTCGGCTTTTTGAAGGCTAGCGTGAGCCGATTACCGTCCCCTTCGGCGAGCACCACGGTTCGTGTCGGGCCGCTGAGGAAGTGACGGTCTGCGGGCGTCTCAGCCGGGAAGACGCCTTTGGCGGTGGGCACCAGCCAGACTTCCTTGCCCGACCATTGCGACAAAGGCAGGTCGATAAACACGGGTATTTCGGCCACCTGGGTATCGGCGGTCGGCTCGACCTGGTACGTCACGCGGACCCCCTTGCCCGCCGGACTGACGCGCTGTTCGAATCGCCATCCGCCTGCCGAGCCCTTCTCGCTGATTTCGCCTTTGAAGACCCAGACATCCTCTTCCCGTCGCGGATAGCCTTCCAGCGGGCGGCAAATCCGCTGGCTCACCGAGGTCCGCCAGCCAGGGGTCGCCACCACAAGAGTCGTCCCCGATATCAGTTGGCGATCGTCTTGCTCGACGACGATGCTCCCGTCGCGCGCGAGCAGAACGCGTGACCTGCCCGCGGCAATCGTTGCAAAGGGCCTCGGTTCGCTGCGAGCCTGTTCGGCAACCGCAACGGCGGAACCGGCGGCAGAAACCAGGATCCACAACAGCAACGCGATGGGTTTTGACCGGTGGGTTCGCATGGTCGATATCCTCTCGTCTGCGAATGGAATTCCGTCACCAGGACTGAGCCTAACCAGGGAAAACCGGCAGATCCAGGGGGACGATTGGATTCGGGAGCGGCGGATCTCGGAGCCTGTTGCGGGTTTCCGGAGGGGACTTGCCTGCTGCTGCCGGTGTTGCCAGGTCTTCCGCCGCCGGACGCAGACCCGGTGCCGCTCAAGCAGCAAGCCGGACTCCAGGAGGTTCGCTGATTTGCGAATCCGGCATGAGTCCACCTCCCGAGAACGACGATTTTTTCGCCGATACCGTTATATTCCGCGCGAGAACTCGCCTTGATGGTAACCGTTCCCTTCTCGAAACAGGAGTTGAAGCGATGTCGCGGACCATGTTGCCTTCTCTGCAGTTTGTTTTTCTAGCGGGTCTCCTTGCGGCAGGATCGGCAGGTGTTGCCCGGGCGGCGGAGGGTGGAGCCGACGCCGGCAGTTGCCGAGTCGGGGTGTTCGACTCGCGGGCGGTGGCGGTCGCCTATGCGGCCTCCAAAGCGTTCAACGAAGAGCTGGCGTTGAAGATGAAGGAGTACCGTCAGGCCAAGGATGCCGGTGACCAGGAGAAGGTGAAGCGATTGGAAGCCGCCGGCCAGGCCGGGCAAGAGCAGTTGCACCTGCAAGGGTTCGGGACGGCTTCGGTGTTGGGCATACTCGATCGGATCAAGGATCAGCTTCCGGCGATTGCCCGCCAGAACAAGGTGGATCTGATCGTCTCGAAATGGGACATTGCCTACCGGGCGCCGGCCGTGGAAACGGTCGATATCACCGAGGCGATCATCGAGCCGTTCCAACCCAGCGAACGGACGCGGAAGATCATCGAGGATCTGAAGGGCAAGGCTCCCGTGCCGGCGGAGGAGTTGAAGAACCTTCACTGCGAGTAGGCGAGATACCGCTGGACCGCCGGGCCGCCGTGCTCTGGCCGTCCGCGGTCGAAGTGGGGCGTTTGTGTAACAGATCGCGCGCCGGGCGTGGAGAATCTAACCGATTGGGCTGATATTACCCCGGCAGGAAAGAAACTCACACTCGCCGTAGGACGGATTGCCAATCCGTCCTACAAGGCCGTAACCTCCATGAGGATCTTTCGTGCCGGGGTAATAGAGGTTAGGATCTGCAAATTGCCCTTTTGAAATGGGCAATTGTGGCGTCTGCTACGCCTCGACGCAATCTTCAACCGCACAATTCCCCGCACCGTGTTCCAGGCTTTCAGAGGCGGCAAAACCGGCCTGGTTCAGAAACGGGGACTGGCTCCGAGCCAAAATAGCTTCTGCCGGTGAAAAAACACGGTTCGGCGAGGTGCCTGTCCCCGTTTTTGAACCAGGCCGCAAAACCGTTCGCTCATTGGCTCCCGCAGCGCCGTATCACCTTCAGAACCGCCGCCGCCAACGCTTGCAGTCACAACCCGCTAGGGGTATATTGATGTTTCGATCCCGTTGCACGTTCCGGCATAGAATGCTGGAAAAGCGCAACGAGGCGTTGGCCGCGTGAATAGGGAACTGACGTAAACGATTTAAGGCACAAGTTTTCACAGGCAACAAGCAGCAGATTGCCGAAACGATCCTTCGGATCGGTGGTGAAGTTCGTGAAGCCATCGTTTTTGTCGACGAGTCGTCGGCACCGAGCAAGGATCTGTCCGGCAATGACGTTTTCGCGGAAATGGAACCTTTTACGGTCAAGCTGAGCGGTGTGGATTACTCGCGCGAACTAATCTACAGCCGAATGGAGGGGAATGACCCATGCCGGACCTCAAGATAGGTAAAGGACTCTGGAACGATTTCGTGGTGATTGCCGAGAAACGAAAGCAAAAACCGGAATCGTTGGCGCAGGAAGTGTTGCGCGACTTTGTTCGGCAGTTCACCGACGAGGAACTGATCGAGCGGTCCTCGGCGGCGGCACGACGAGCGCCATTCCGAATCGAGGATAGTGAAGAAATGGTTCGACAGTACCGCCGTAGCCGGAAGACGAGTTAATGCGGAAGCCGTGCCGTGGTGCCTCGCAAGAAACGACTGCCGATCGTTGCCGATACAAACGTATTTGTGCGTTCCTTCAAGGCCCGCACCAACACGAACGCGAATCGGCGAATCGTCCGCCTGTGGCTGATCGAGAAGAAGCTGCAGTTAATCGTGAGCGAGGATCTGATTGCCGAGTACCTGGGGATCTTTTCCGAGGTTCTCGGCATGGACGACGAGACAGTCCGCGAGTGGCGAGTGCGGTTCGAGGAGGACCGGCGGACCACACTGGTCGGCTTGGGCCGACGTTATACGGAAAGCCGTGATCCCGACGACAACCTGTTGCTGGCCACCGCGACCGCCGGCCGTGCGCGTTTTCTCGTCACCAACGACCTCGACCTGCTGGAATTGCCGGACGAGTTTCAAGAGCGACTCCCATACGCCATCCTCACGCCGCCTGCCTTTCTACGCGTTTGGGAGCAGACTTGACCCGACAATTGCCCGCCCAACGCCACGGAGCGGCAGCGGGCGCAACGCTTCAGAGCGCATCCGCCGGCGCCAGATTGCCTTCCGCTCTTGCCTCGACACCCACGGAGACAGCGCTCCGGAAGAGAGAACACTGATCCGCGCTCATCGGCACTGATCTTGGCCGCCTGAAACGGAGAGCATTAGCGTCGATTAGCGAAGATCAGTGTTCCCATGTCCTCCTTGCTGCTCCTGGCACCCCCGCACCTCGCTCCCCGCTCTTCCAGGAACCCTCCTTCACTCGGTCCCGCAGCGCCGGATCACCTCGAGAACCGCCGCCACTCGCTGATTCACGTCTGCCTTCAGATCGTTGACGCACTGCTCGATCACGCGGCCGCTGCTGCTGGATGGTGCGGGGCTTTTGCCGTCTCGGATCGTTTCCGGCTCTCGACTCTTGACTCTTGACTCTCGACTCTTGACTCTCGACTCTTGACTCTCGATTCTTGACTCTTGATTCTTGACTCTTGACTCTTGACTCTCGATTCTTGACTCTCGACTCTCGCCTCTTGACTCTCGACTCGTTGGCAGCCATATCGGCGATGCGGTCGGACCAGGCGGCCAGGGCGTCGACCTGGTCCTGGATCTTCCGGAGATCGAGGTCTCTGGCGGCTTCCGTTCGTGCGGTGGCCACGACCATGGCCCTGGCGATGCGGTATGCGGAGTCGAAGAAAAGCAGCGGCCTTGCGAGCAGAACTCTAAGCCGACGTGGGGACGCGTCCTCGCGCCTCGCTAGGCTCTACCGCCGACAGACAGTAGAATGGTGGCGTTGCTTGCGTCCCCCGACTTGCACCTCGATGATCTTTAGGGTGACAACCGTGATTTCCCTCGAAATTGAGCGCCGACGAATCACCATTCCTGCGGAAATGCAGGGGGTGGTCACCGCGTCGAGCGAACGCGCACGCTACCGGAATCTGCTACAAAAGAGCCTCGCTTCCCAACTGCGTTACACGGAAACGTTGGGCAGTGCGATCTCTGAGACGACGTTGAAGCGAATGGTGACAAAGTACTCGGAACAGCTCGCTTTTCAGCCACTCACCGAGTTGAGGCACTGGTTCACCTACAGAAGTGGCGCGTACATCGAGCCGGGATATCCTCCGCTTTTCTACGGAGCGGTTAAGACCAGCGCTTTCTCGCCCAACAAGTCAGCGGAGTCGGCCATCGGTGAGGCCATCGCAGGGTGTCTTGGCCAACGGTTATACCGTTGCCGGAAACTCGCACGCCCCAACCACGACTACCCGGATATCGTGATGGAGCGGCCGGATCAGACCTATCTGGTCGAGGCAAAAGCGACGCTGGCTTCACGCGAAAAGATCAGGCAAATCGCGGATGAGGAGATCCCCTCGATGGCGACCATGGTTATTTCCAGCAAACTGATGGACACACGCCCCGTCGTCGGTCTGATCGTCGGCACGTTTTTCGACTCGGAGAACCATTACTCCGTCTGCATCACAGAGATCGACTACGATGAAACATGAACGCATATCGCACCGAAAGCACGTGGTCGATTCGATCGGCGAATTCGTCCGGCGCCGACGCGAAGATCCGAAGAAGAAGTCGACCGTGATTCCGTCCGTTAGCTTCGCCGTCGAAGAAGAGGTGAAGCAGGCGATGCGAAAGTTGGCACAAGAGTCGCGACCCACACGTACGTGGGGCGATCTTCTGCGAAAGGCGGTGGAGATCTCGCGAGAAGAATTGGATTCCTCGTTGCGCGAGCGCGGTGAGCAATTCGACTTTGAGCCTTACCTGCGGGACGCTCTGGAGGCGCTCAAGCCGGTGGCAAAAGAAATCTACCGGCTGCAACACAACCTCCTGGCATCCCGTGCAGCGAAGCGGGTGCATGACAAGGAACAGTATCTCAGTGAGGAGGAAGCTGTGTCGGCCCCATACGAAGTCGCGCCCATTGGGCTGCTCGACTCGATTGACGGGTACCTGGCGTCGCCCACGTCCCCAATCGGTGAAGTCAACCTGGAGGCATTGTCGCAGCATTTCCGAATGCAGGGAGAGTGGTTTCCATACGAAATCGATGTCGACGATATTGTCTTCGTGCTCGATGACGACGGGTCCATTTTCGTATCGACTGAGAACTTCCCCCGAGAAGCTCGAGAGAAAGCAAGGCAGATTCTGGTGCGGATCGCTACGCTGCTTATTCAATAGCACCAGCGCGATTGACGACTGACTGTCCGCAGATGTCCCGAAGTCGCGAGAACGGAGTGTGCGATACCGCTACGGCTCGACCTGCCGAGAACCCAAATATGCGTACGGGCTCTTCGCGTGATGAAACTCTTCCAGGAGGATTCCACGGAGGTCGTCTGGTTCCAGCCACGACCATCCCGACCAGTTTGCCCTGGTCTGGTCGTCAAGGAAGTCGAGGCCACCGCGCGCATCGACGCCGCATTGGTCGGTGATGATGTACCGGTCGTGAAATGTTTTTCCGGCCGGTTGACTCTTCCAGAGAAGGACGCGGAAGCTGTGGCCGAACTGGCGTGCAACGGGCTTGAGTTCCCGTTCCCAGCGATCCAACCGCTCTGTCATGGTCTCCTGGTGTGTTGGTTCCGGATCTCTTTCGGGATCTCCGGCATGGATGAAGATCTGCCCCGGCTCCCTTCCTCCGTCGTGCCGGCCGAGCAGGTCGGCACAGTGCTGCACCGTGTTGAAAAAGCGCTCCTTCCGGCAGCTCATGTACGGGTCGATCAGCGTGACCCGTTGTGCGTACCGGACCAGCGGGGCAAGGTGCTGCCTGAGTTGATCTTCCGTCTTTTCGAAGCGGACCGAATGTCGGCGAGCGAGCCAGCAGGGCGCATTCAATGCGACCTGGATAGGGACGAAGGCGTCGTCGGTGAGCTGGGAGAATTCGAGGTACGCTTCCGTCGCGAAAATGGCGTCAAAGGGGTTTGATGGATCGCATGAGTGCCTCTCGAGTGCCCAGTGCAGCCAGCGGCATTCGTCGCTTGGATCGCGAGGCGTGCAGTGCGGATGGGGGATAAGACGGTTCCGGGTGTGTAGAAGGGCAAGACATCGATCGATCTGGTCTCGGAGGTCCGGATACGCCTTGTCCCGGTCCTGCAGTCGCCGAACCTGGGTGAGCCAGGTGCCGTTCTCCAGGTTTGCGAGCAGGCCGTTATCGGCAATTCCACGGAGAAGTTCAACGAGAA
>JAAYEH010000347.1 GCA_012728855.1 Rhodopirellula sp.
ATACGACATTCCTCCCTTAGGATTGCGTAGAAGCTCTCCTTGGCCTGCTTCTCAATCCAGGGGAGATGGCCGCAGTTCTTCAAGACAACGAAACGGAAGTCGTCAAGGCAGCGTGATAGCGGTTCTTCGACGCCCGCGGGAGGATGCGGATCGTAGTCGCCGTGGATCGCCACCACCGGACAGCGGATGTCTCTGGCAGCTTTCAGGAATCCCCCCCGTCGCCGCAGTTCTTGTGCCTCTCCCCAAACGCTCCGGTAGACCCGGTACTGGCACTGGAGGATTTCCATGTCAAGCGTGAGAGGATCATAGGCATCGGTCTTTGCAAACAGAACGGCGAGACGGGCAAAAGCCTTGTCGGCGTTTTTACCGGCGGCCTGCAACTCTTTGTTCACTGCCTCCGCTTTTCGCCTTTCATGCGGGTCAAGGCGGTCGAGCCGAACGTCTTGAATCCCTTCTGCAAAAGAGTCCTCGAACACACCGCTGCCGACCAAGATGAGTTTTCCGGTTTGGCGCGGGTAGCGGGCGGCGAAGAGCAATGCCAGCATGGCCCCCCACGACGATCCGACCAGTACCACGGGAGGATCGGCGTTGTGGACAATCGCATCCCGCAACTCCTCGAGTTGGCCCTCGATGGAATTCGCCGATTGCAGCGGTTCCAGCACACCGAACTCGCCGGAAAGCTCCCTGGCCACCGGGGCCATGCAGCCAGGTGCGCCGGGGCCGCCATGCACGACAACGACCCCCAGCGGCGGCCACCCGTACTTGCGGAAGTTCGTTCGTGACGACATCTCGATCGCTTTCGTCTGATAACACAGCCTCGCACTGCTTGGAGTTGTGGACGCATCGGTCCCGATGGACAACCCGTCCAACTCCAAGCAGTGCCACACGACTGTCGTACTGCTCCCGGATTCATGCAGGGGTATTCAGACCGTTTGCAGCCTGCCCCGCAACGCCGTGTACCTCAGTCCAGTATCTTGCCGTCGCACCGCCATTTCAAGGGCCTTCTTCATTCCCACCAGCACAACAAGCCTCCTCCCGCGAGTCACCGCCGTGTAGAGCAGGTTCCGCTGAAGCATGATGTAGTGCTGCGTGTGCAGCGGGATGACGACGCAGGGGAACTCGGAGCCCTGCGATTTATGGATCGATAGCACGTAGGCCAGCGCCAGTTCATCCAGGTCGCCGAAATCGTAGGGGACGTGGCGGCCCTCGAAAGCGACGACCATCTCCTGGTCGATACGGTTGATGCTCTCGACTACGCCCAGATCGCCGTTGAAGACGTCCTTGTCGTAGTCGTTTTCGGTCTGGATGACCCGATCACCGACTCGAAACGTCCAGCCGAATCGCTCTACTTCCGGCCCGCCGTCGCCGGGATTCAGCGCGGTTTGCAGCAACTGGTTGAGATGGCGCGCGCCCAACTCGGCGCGGTTCATGGGCGTGAGAACCTGGATATCCGTCTTCGGGTCGAAGCCGAACCTTGCGGGAATTCGCTCCTTCACCAGCCGCACCATGAGATTCTGAATCTCTTGCGGTTCCTGGGCCTCAATGATGTAGAAATCGCTCAGCGCCTCGCCTGTTCGGCTATCCGGCGCCCGCCCCCGGTTGACGGCGTGAGCGGCGGCGACGATCTCGCTTTCGGCGGCCTGGCGGAAGATCTCGGTGAGCCGCACGACCGGGACGACATCCGAGGCGATCAGATCGCCCAGGACCGAACCGGGGCCCACCGAAGGAAGCTGATCCACGTCGCCGACCAGGATCACACAGGCGCCGCTGGCCACTGCCCGAAAGAACTGATGGCCCAGGACGATATCGACCATCGAGGTCTCGTCCAGAACGAACAAGTCGCCGTCGAGCGGGTTCTGTGTGTTTCTCTTGAATTCGCCGCTGGCGGGATCGAACTCCAACAGTCGGTGGATCGTCTTGGCGGGCCGGTCGGTCGTTTCAGACAGTCGCTTGGCCGCCCTGCCGGTGGGAGCGGCCAGAACGCATCGGACCTTCTTGGCGGCGAAGATTTCCAGGATGCTGCGAACGAGCGTCGTCTTGCCGACTCCGGGCCCGCCGGTAATCACGAGCATTTTCTGCCGGCACGCTTGTCGGATCGCCTCCTGCTGCCCTGTCGCCAGCGTGATGCTCAGCTTGGCCTCGACCCAGGCGATGGCCTTCTCGACGTCGATCTGGGGCAATGGGTGCGGAGTGGCCGAAGCGATACGATGGACGGACTGCGCCAGCCCGACCTCGGCTCGGTGTAGCCCGACCAGATATAGCCAAGACTCGCACTCGATTTTCTCGCGGATGACCGTTGCGTCGCGGACGGCCGCTTCCACGGCATCACGAACGATCCTCTCATCGATCTCGACCAGCCTGGTCGTCTGCTCCACGGCATCGTGCTCGGGATAGCCGCAGTGGCCCTTGCCTGCCAACTCCTGCAGCGTGTACTGGACGGCGGCCCGTGCCCGAAAGGGGCTGTTGCGGTCGATCCCCAACCTGGCGGCCAATTCGTCGGCCGACTTGAAACCGATCCCTCGGATGTCGTCGGCCAATCGGTACGGGTTCGCTTTGATCTTGGCAATGGACTCCTGCCCGTAGGTGCGGTAGATCCGCACGGCCCGGCCGGAACTGATGCCGTGCTCGGCCAGGAACAGCATGATCTTGCGGACCTCTTTCTGTTCTTGCCAGCTTTGGCGAATCCGCTTGAGCCGTTCCGGTCCGATCCCCTTGATATGGGCGAGCATACTGGGATACTGGTCGAGAATCTCCAGCGTCCGTTCTTTGTAGATACCGACGATCTTGGCGGCTGTCTTGGGGCCGATGCTGCGGATGGCGCCGGAAGCCAGGTACCGCTCGATCCCCTCGGCCGAGGCCGGATGCGTGGTCTTCACCTCGTCCGCCTTGAATTGCTGACCGTGCTCTCGATCCACAACCCAGCGGCCGGTCGCCTCCAGATGCTCGCCCGCCGAGACCGAGGTGGCGCTGCCGACCACCGTAACCAGATCCTGGCGACCTTTCACCTTCACCTTGAGGACGGCGAAACCGTTTTCGGGATTGTGATAGGTGACGCGCTCGATCAGACCGCTGAGGGCTTCAGGCATGGGAGGGTAATTCAACGGGACGAGGAGTCGATCTGGTTTTTTGCCGTAGGACGGCCTTGCCGCGGCCTCTGCTGCTATTCTACCGATTGGGAGAATCCTTTGGCGAGCGTTTGACAGCGAAGCCACCATCAGGAACTCTCCTGTAATCCACGATTCTCAGGCGGATTTGCCGTCACGAGACGACACAACTATACTGGCGCACATTGCTTTTCACCCACAAGAAACCCGGATGAGCCTCAGAAGAATCTCCATAAGCGGAACGTGCCGTCCAGGAGGTTCACAAAGCAGCAAGCATCGGAACCCAAAGGATTACGCAGGTCATGAACCGCAAGCAATGGGCAGCAGCAATCGTCTGTCTCGGAGTCACTGCCACCGCGATGGGGGCGCCTCGGGCGTACCGGATCGGCAACTCGCTGACCTGGGACTCGCAGCCGAAGGCGATCGAAGCGCTGGCGGCCCAGCGGGGCCTTGAGCACGTCGAGGCGTATCATATCAACTGTGGCAAATCGTTGCAGCGGATCTGGACACATCCGGACGAGGTGTGCGTCGCCCCGGTCGAACCGTTCGGCACCTTCGCCGACGCTCTGCCAAACCACGATTGGGACGCCGTCACGTTTCAGCCGCATCCCGGTGGGGATTCAACGCTGGCGACGGACGCCGCACGCATCCTCGACTTCATCGCCAAGTCGCGCGAGAACGGACGAAACGCCGATACCGTGTTCTACATCTACGCGGCATGGCCGGGGCAAAGCCACGGGCCGTACCACGAGGTCTGGACGGGCGACACGGCCGAAGCCGATGATACGAAGACCCTGCAGACCCGCGCATACTTCGAGCACCTCATCCGGCGCGTACGGGCCAAGACGAATGCCGATGTCCGCATGATTCCCGTGGGGCACGTCCTCTACGAACTCGACCGGAGGATGCGGGCTGGGCAGATCGCCGGCTATAAGAACGCCGCCGACCTCTACCGCGACGTGGTCCACATGAACCACGTGGGGCGATTCGTCGCGGGCGCGACGACGCTGGCCACGATGTACGGACAGAATCCGTCCGGACTGACCTGCCCTCCGGGGCACTACGGCGGCGGCGCTGACTTCACGCCGGAACTGTACGCGACGATCCATAATGCGATCTGGACCGTCGTGACCGAAATGCGGCCTTTCACGGGGGTGCCCGATGCTTTGAAGCCGTTGATTCAAGACGCGCGGCCGTCATCGGATGTCGGTGAGGTACTCCCGCAGCCCGAAAAGCTGTCCCTCTGGTCCGATGGGGCTCCCCTGGGGGATGGTCAGTTCGAAAAGGCGAATGCCACCATTACCGTGCATCGGCCGGTCCCCGAGATCGCCAATGGGGCAGCCGTTGTGATCTGCCCGGGCGGTGGGTATGGTGGCTTGGTCACCGGCGCAGAGGGCCATGGTATCGCGGAATGGTTGACCGGGCATGGCATCGCCGGGATCGTGCTGGAGTACCGACTCCCCAGGGGTAGATCCTTCGTACCGCTGTTGGATGCGCAGCGGGCTATCCGCACAGTCCGCTGCAATGCCAAACCGTGGGGCATCGACACCAACCGCGTCGGCATCATCGGTTTCTCCGCGGGCGGGCACCTGGCTGCTACGGCGGGAACCCACTTTGACAGCGGCGATCCCCAGGCGGCTGATCCGGTCAATCGCGTAAGTTCGCGCCCCAATTTCGTGATCCTGATTTACCCGGTGGTCACGATGGACAAGAAGACCCACGGTGGATCCAAGGTCAACCTGCTGGGGCGCGATCCGCAACCCGAGTTAGTAGATCTGTTCTCCAACGAGAAGCAAGTGACCGGTCAGACGCCGCCCATGTTTCTGGCTCACGCCAAAGACGACACCGTGGTTGTACCCGACAATAGCCGCATGCTCCACGAGACGCTCAAGGCCCATGGGGTGGCAACGGAGTACCTGGAGTTGTCCAGCGGTGGGCATGGACTGAACGGCTACAAAGGCCCTATGTGGGATTCCTGGCAGGGCAAGTCGCTTGAATGGCTGGCTGTGCAGAAGATGATTCCGCAACCGAACTCGACAACGCGGGCCGATCCTTAGAGCCTATCCCAGAACCGTCGGGGACTGGCTCATTTTGCGGAGTCTTCGGAGCAAAATGTGCCTGTCCCCCTCTCCTCGCAAGGTTTTGGGATAGGCACTTAGTCAGTTAAACCGTCGTGCTCTTGCGGTCAGTCCCCTTCTCAACTCCGCTTACCGTTTGAAACCTTTACTTGAGCATCTTGCGAAGGCCGATGTATCCCTGGAGTTGCGATCGCTCGGTCGCATTCAGAAAGAACCGACGGAAGAGGAGGCGGCGGATGCGGGCCAAAACGGCTGCCGGGAGTCGCAAGCGGCGGCCGTCGAGGACCACGCCGGTGATTTCCGG
The DNA here is from genome assembly GCA_012728855.1 of Rhodopirellula sp. Classification (GTDB taxonomy): domain Bacteria; phylum Planctomycetota; class Planctomycetia; order Pirellulales; family Thermoguttaceae; genus JABWBD01. The sequence goes on from JAAYEH010000347.1 coordinate 5,487, forward strand.
TCGCCGGTCGACATGCTGCAATCGCCAGCCCTTCACTGGATGGACGTGGTATCCGAAGCGGCCCAGCGTATCCGCAACCTCCCGGCGAAACGCCGCCGGCTCGGCGTCGGTACCCCAGGAAAAGGCGATGTCGTCGCAGTAGCGCGAATAGCGTGCTCCGGACATCGCCGCCTGCCGGCTCAACGCTTCGTCCAAGGGCCGATTGACGAGATTGCTCAATGCAGGGCTGGTCGGAGCGCCTTGGGGTAGCCCGCCATGGTAGACGCAGAGCCGCATCAGAATGTGAAGTGACTCCCCCTGCCAACCGAGATCGCCGAACCAGCGTCGAACCCGCCATGCGGCGGTCGAAGGGAAGAAATCTGTCAGATCGACCAAGAGCAGGATGGTCTGGCCGAGGTGCCGGCGGGCGTGGGTGGCGATGGAGGCGCCGGCGCGATAGGCCGTGGCAGCGTCGTGGATCGGTTGGTGGGCGAGATAGCGGTGTAACAATCGCCGCTGCACGTGCTTCAACGGACTGGATGGCGCGGCGATGTGACGTTTGCCGCCCGAGCGTTTGCGGATCGTCAATGGCCGATAGCAAAATCGCGGATCGGCCGGAATCGAGCGGAGTTCTTCGACCGGCAGGTCCACGAGAGCCGCCAACTCCTCCAACGGCGCGTCATCACCGCGCGTTCCGGTCACGGCCGCGAGAATGTGCTGCAGCGCGTTGTTCATGGCTTCTCCGCCGAAGGCGATGCCGCCGGCAAAGGTTCGCGCGCCAGCACACGGTCCAAGCCCGGGATCACGATCACGTTGCCGGACTTCGACGCCAGGCTGGCGAGCAACTCCAGTTCCTGCATGCGAACCAGGTGGGGATTCTCCTGGAGCAGGCGCGCCGTGTTTGCCCTTGCTCGCGCAGCGGCCACTTCGTGGCGCGCAGCGACCAGGCTTGCCCTCCCCTTCAGTTCCGCTTCGATCTCCTGCAAGAACACATTGCGCACCGATCCGGGGAGCACGATGTCCTTGACTCCCACGCGCGACAGTTCCACGCCATACTTGGCTGCCCGCGGCGCGACCTCGGCCTGAATGCCGGACGAGAGCGCGTCGCGATTTTGCATCAAGCCTTCGAGTGTCTGGCCTGAGACGGCTTCGCGGAGCGTCAATTGCAGATCCTGGTAGAGCTGCGAAACGTGGTTCTCGACGCGGTGGCGGGCCGCGACCGGATCGATGACGCGGAATTGCGCAATCAGCGTTACCCGGATGCCGATCTTATCGCTGGTGAGGATCTCCTGTCCCTCGACCGTCTGGCTCGTCTCGCGGATATCCACCACGTCGATCCGCTTTCCCTGCCAGGGCCAATACCGGTAGCGTCCCGGCGGGAGGACTTCCGTGAATCGTCCCTGATGATAGAGTAACCCTCGCTGGTATTCGCGGATGATCCACTTCGCCATAAACAACCTCTCGAGGCGCTTGCGCGTCCATTAAGCCTTGATGCGGCCGGACCGAATATCTCCACACCGCAGTACGCACTGCGGCGATCGTTGGCGATCCAAGAGGACTTTGAGCAATCCCGGCGCGACTTGGCGCTGGAACCGTCCGAATACGCTTTGCCGTGGGAACTCGGTTAATGACGCCCGGCGTGCTCGAGGCCGGCGAACCGACCTGCAAGCCGTGCCGAGCGCCAGGTATCCCCGAGTTCGCAGGACGATAAAACGCAACAAGCCAGCGCTTGCCATCGGATCATCCTCTTGGCGATGTAGGGGCGCTTGCGCGACCCTACATAAAGGGGTTCTAGGGCGGTACGTTCCATCCAATACCAGGCGAACGCCGCGCTGACACTGCACCCCAATATAGACCATCTCGCTGCGAGTGGGCAACTACCACACTTGTTGAGCCGCAGATTTGATTCGGGGGGTGAAGTGTGCTATTCTGCCGATGCACTAAGGTGAACTGCCGAGTTGCATCTGCTCAGAAAAACCTGTTTCTATGAGGAACACCATGCAAGACCGAGAGATCACGCTTTCCCGCAGAACGTTTCTTGGCGGCGCCGCGGCATTGGCCGCATCGACCATGATGCCGGAACTCGCCGTCGCGGCCTCAGAAAGCAAACCTGACTCAAAGTTCGGCGGCGTCCAGATCGGCATCATCACCTACAGCTACCGTTCGCTGCCCGGTTCCGCCGAGGATCTGCTGAAATACATCACGCAGAGCGGCATCAGTTCCGTCGAGTTGATGGGCGGTCCCGCCGAGCAATTCGCCGGTGCGCCGGCAGGGGCAAAAGGCACCGGAAAAGAACTGCTCGACTGGCGTCTTTCGGCGTCGATGGACGGCTTCAAAGCCCTGCGGAAAATGTACAACGACGCCGGCGTCGGCATCCCTATTGTGAAGTTTGGCGACATCGGCAATCCCGGGATGCCCGACGAACAGATCGAATACTATTTCCAGGTCGCCAAAGCGCTCGGCGCAAGAGGAATCACTCGGGAGCTTTCCGAAGACGCCGCCAAACGCCTCGGGCCGATTGCCGACAAGCACGAAATCATGATCGGCTTCCACAATCATACGCAGCTCACGCCGACCACCTATGACGGCGAGATCCTCTCCTATGGCAAACACCTCGGCATCAATCTCGACATCGGTCACTATGTCGCCGGCACCAACCACTCGCCCATCCCGCTGATCGATAAGCACCGCGATCGAATCCTCAGCCTCCACATCAAAGACAGGAAAGTCAACAACGGGCCCAACATGCCGCTCGGGCAGGGAGACACGCCCGTGGCGCTGGTGCTCCAATACATGAAGAGACATCAGTTGACCTTCTCCGCCGACATCGAATTGGAATACAAAGTGCCCGAGAACTCCGATGCCGTCCAGGAAGTCATCAACTGCGTCCAGTTCTGCAAGCAAGCTTTGACGTAGGCCAGCTTCTTCAGGTGAACCCGCACCACGGGCCGATCTGGGGGAAGACAGGGTGGCCGGATCGCATCCAAAACGACAGTTCGCCCGGCAAACTGGTCGTCGGCAGCCCCATCAGCGGCCGAGGAGCTATGTCGCCGGAAAAGATCGATAAACTCTGACGCAACCTACCACAATAGGATTGAACGCCATGAACAGAATGACTCCGCAAATCCTGTGTGTCGCGGCCTTGGTGCTCCAAGTGCTGGGCACCGGCCTGTGTTCTACGGTTGTCGCCGCCGACCAGGCGGGCCGCATCCAGCCGTGGTCGCAGGACGCGCGGTTCTGGCAGTATCAGGGGCAACCGGTGCTGCTGCTAGGCGGCAGCAAGGACGACAACCTGTTTCAAATCCCCGATCTCCAGCAACATCTGGACGAGATGGCCGCCGTCGGAGCCAACTACATTCGCAACACGATGAGCGACCGCCGGGACAAGGGGTTCGAGCTGTATCCGTTCAAACGGGCGACCGACGGCAAGTACGATCTCGATCAATGGGACGAAACCTACTGGCAGCGCTTCGACGACATGCTCCGCTGGACTGGCCAGCGGGGAATCATCGTGCAGATCGAGGTTTGGGATCGTTTCGATTACTCCCGCGACAACTGGGAACCGCACCCTTACAACCCCAAGAACAACATCAACTACAGCTACGAGCAGTCGGGCTTTGCCGAGCACTACCCGGATCATCCGGGCCGCAACAAGCAGCCGTTCTTCTTTACTACACCCAAACAGCGGAACAACCGGGTCGTCTTGCCGTATCAACAACGGTTCGTTGACAGGCTGCTCTGCCACTCGCTCGCCCACGGTCACGTCTTGTACTGTATGGACAACGAGACCTCGGGCGAAGAAGCCTGGGGCGCGTACTGGGCGGAGTACATCCGTCGGCGTGCCAAGGAGGCCGGCACGCAGGTGTGCGTGACGGAAATGTGGGATGCCTGGGATCTCAAGTCCGAGGAGCACAAGCGAACGTTGGATCACCCGGAGCGTTACGATTTCTGCGACGTGTCGCAAAACAACCAGAAGAAAGGCCAGGAGCATTGGGACAACTTTCAGTGGGTACGCCAACACATCTCCGGCCAACCGCGGCCGTTGAACACCGTGAAAACGTACGGCGCCGATGGCGGGCGATTCGGCGACAACCGGGACGGCCTGGAGCGATGGTGGCGGCACGTGCTCGGCGGGGCGGCTTCCGCGCGTTTTCACCGGCCTGACTCGGGGCTGGGGCTGTCGGAGCCCGCGGCCAATTCTCTCCGTGCCGCTCGGAAGCTGGAAACATTGATCAAGCTCTGGGAGGTGGAGCCGGCAAACGAACTGCTCAGCCAGCGCGAGACGAACGAGGCGTATTTGGCTGCCCGGCCGGGCGTCGCCTATGCGCTGTACTTCACCAACGGTGGGTCCGTCGGTCTCGACCTCAGGAAAGCCATCGGATCGTTGGACGTCCGCTGGATTGATATTGGCACCGGCGACTGGGGCCGGCGCGAGAGAATCCAAGGCGGTGCGGTGGTTACCGTCACGGCGCCGGCGTCAGGACACTGGGTCGCCGCCATCGTGAAGTCGGACTCCACGCAATAGACTTCAGTCGGCGGATTACGAAAAGAGCGGTTGCCATGAAGAAACGTATTCGACCAATAACGATAATCGCCGTGCTGATCGATAGAACTCCATCGGCGTCGAACCGCGCCGGGAAGTGATGTGCGTCAAACGGGAGTCGTCATGAAGCTAAGAATTGCACAGGTAATCCTGCTGGTCTGTCTGGTCTGGGGATTGCCCGGTTTCTCCCAATCGCAACGACGGGCGTCCGAAGGAGTCGGCTCGCCGCCCTATCCGCCCAGTCCCATAATCGACCGCATCGAATGGGCGCCTCTGGAGTCGATCGTCCGCCGGGCCAAAGGAAGCGACAATTTTCCGCTGACGTGGAGCGACGATGACGTGCTATATACGACCTACGGAGACGGCTTCGGCTTCGAACCGTTCGTCACGGCCAAGCTCAGCCTGGGACTCGCCCGGATTACCGGGATGCCCCACGATTTTCGCGGCGTCAATCTGCGTTCCAAGTCGATCGAGCAATTCGGCGATGGCCGCAACGGCAGGAAAGGCTGGGGGCTTCTGTCGCTTGGAGGCGTGCTGTATCTGTGGATGGGCCATGCCGACTGCAACGGCGGGCAGGCGCAGCTTGCCTGGTCGGTAGACCACGGTATGACATGGAAACTCGCGGAATGGCGATTCGCCGAATTCGGGCTGGTCGGCTTCATCAATTTCGGCAAGGACTATACAGGGGCGCGGGACGAGTTCGTCTACGCCTACTCGCACGATGGCCCGAGAGCCGATGGGCCCGCGGATCGTTTCATCCTGATGCGCGTTGCTCAAGACCAGATTGGCCGGCGCGAGGCGTGGCAGTTCTTTGTGCGATGTGACGAGCAGAATCGGCCCGTCTGGTCGCACGACATCGGACGGCGCGGCGCGGCATTCGAGCATCACGACGCCTGCCTGCGCTCGGCGATTACGTACCATGCCGGGATCCAGCGATACCTCTGGTGGCAAGCGGTCCCTCAGCCGCCTGGGCACAAGGATCGCGGCGACACTCGCTTCGACGGCGGCTTCGGCATCTACGACGCCCCGGAGCCCTGGGGACCGTGGACTACGGCATTCTTCACCAAGCAGTGGGACACCGGCCCCGGCGAACATGGCGACTTTCCGTCCAAGTGGAACTCTGATAACGGCCGCACGCTCCATCTCGTGTTCTCCGGCGACGACTGCTTTTGTGTCAGGCAGGCGACGCTGAATCTGCATCGGCCGGCGGTGATTTCAACCCAATGAAAGCAGGGAGTCAAATTCAAATGAATTCAATCAAGAACAGTTTGCTTGCGTTGGGGGCGGTCTTGTTCGCACTTGCCGGGCACTCGGTGGCTGACATGCCTCGTTTCGAGGCATTTCAGATCGGCGATGTAGGAAGCAACATGGGGCAAACGTCGCTGGTGGACGTCGACCGCGATGGCGATCTGGACTGGGTCGTGGGCCAGGCAGGCAGGATGTGGTGGTTCGAGCACGTCAGAGCGGACCAATGGATCCAGCACGACATGGGTCACGGCGCGAAAACCGACGTCGGCGGCTGCGCCTTCGATATCGACGGCGACGGCTGGGTGGATCAGGTTTCCGGTACGGGCTGGTATCGAAACACCGGCAAGCCCCGGACGGAAGAATTCGAGGCGTACAGCAACGGTGCGATCAGTTGCCACGATAACGTCGCAGCCGATATCGACGGCGACGGACGACTGGACGTGGCAGCCTGCAGCAATGCCAAGGGCCAAGTGCTGATCGCTTGGTATCGGATTCCCGACGATCCGAAACAGAAGTGGATCGAGCATCGTATCGGCGAAGGTATTCACGGCGGTGTCGATCCTCGCGGCGTGGGCGATTTGGACGGGGACGGCGACAGCGACGTGGTCCGGGGCGACGTGTGGTTCGAAAACGCCAACGGCAAAGGCACGCGTTGGCAGGAACACCCGTCATTGACACCCTGGGGCGGCAGCCGGCCTGACCGTTTCGGCTTGGCCATCAAGACGTGGATCTGCGACCTGGATGGGGATGGCGACAACGACCTCGTCCAGGCAGAAGCCGACACCGTGGACGGCCGCGTCTTCTGGTTCGAAAACCGCAGGCAGGGGCAGGAGTGGCTCTACCACAGTATCTCCGCCGAGCATACCCGGCAAGATTTCCATTCGTTGGCCGTGGCCGATTTCGACAACGACGGTGACTTGGACGCCTTCTCCGGCGGTGGCCCGTTATCCCAGAGCACTCACCGTTGTTTCGTGTGGGAGAATATCGACGGCAAAGGCCGTGCTTGGAAAGAGCACGTGGTCCTGGAGGGAAGACGCTGTCACGAAGCCAAGGCGGCCGACGTTGACGGGGACGGCGACATCGACATCTGCTTCAAGCCCTGGCGTGGGAGCCTGCACATGTATCTCCGCAATATGCTTATCGAGGATGAACGGATGAAGGAATCGGCCCGCGACTTGGCCAGGATCGCCTATTGCATGTTGTCTGATGGACGGTGGCGAGAGAAGCAAGTGATCCCGCGATGGTTCGTCGAGGAAACCGCCGCGCCGACCCACGGCGTGACCGAGCCGGAGTTGCGGTTCAACCGCGCCGCCGAATCGTTCTCCCATGGCTGGGAACTTCCCTCGCGGCTAACGATCGGCGAGGCGACGGCATCCCGCCGGACGCCCGCTTCAAACCCGGCTCCGGCGGCCAACTAATCGCCTTCATCCCTAGCCTCGATCTGGTTATCAGACGCCAAACCGGCGGCAGTGGGAGTTGGGATTACGAGCATAATCTGCGGTTGGCGTGTGATGCGGTGCTGAAGTGATTTAGTCCATTTCCAAAGTCCATTTCTCTCCCTTCCCCCTTTCTTCGCTCGTCCTGTCTTGTATCGAATGACCCAAACAGGTGGGTTGCCTGAGATCGCAGCGAGCTTCGGGGATTCACTCGACTCGGATTTTTTCACGCTTTTGCGGTGAAAATCCCGATCCTGCCAATTATACTGTGCCTTGGCCGGGGGGATTTGCCTGCGCTTTCGGAGCCGCTTATGTTCCCGTCACTTCAGCTTGGTCCGGCAACGTACATTCTCTTAATCCCGCGGCCGACTGCCGCGGAGTATGTCAATTTCCTCTGGAGAAAGAACTCGTGGGATCGTGGGTCCGCTACAGCTTGGCGACTCTTGTCCTGCTGCGTTGGGCGGTTGCGTTGAGTCCTGCGCAGTCACAAATTCCTGCGGAGTGTCATCCTTGGGGCCGGTTTAGCCCTGGAGCGTGGAAACTGGTCCGTGTGGTGACGGAAACTTTCGACGAGCAGGGCAACACCACCGGCAGCAGCATCACCGAAACAAGAATGACCCTCAACGAGGTCAACGGCACCGGCGTCGTTCTCGAGGTGGACATGGTTGTGGAGATCGCGGGAAAGCGGATCGCCGCTCCGCCCCAGATCGTCAAGCAGGGCTATCACGGGGAACTCGACGACAAGACGGTTCACATTAGCGATCTTGGCTCCGGCAAGATCATCATCGAAGGCCAGGAGATTCCCTGCCGGATCGAACAAGTGGAGACGACCAACACGCGGACCAAGACGATCCTGAAGACGCATTGGTCCGCGAGCACCGAGCCTTGCGTGCTGAAGCGGCAAAGCGTCACCAGCGATCTGGAAAGTGGCGAGCCTCTCAGTCAGTCCAACGTGGAGGTGGTCGCACTTGACATGCCGTGCAAGGTTCTCAGCGAAATCAAGAGCACGGTACACCTCAAGACGGTACTCAAGCACCCCCGGGGGACAACCATTACGCTTTCGGTAACCTCGAACGAGATTCCCGGCGGTGTGATTTGCCACACCGCGAAAGAGCTGAATGAAAAAGGCCAAATCGTCCGCCGCAGCGCCTTGGAGTTGATCGACTACGATCTCAAGCCGCGCGAGGAACGAACCGGCCTGTTCCACCGCTGGCGCAGCCGCCTTCAAAGCCATCGCATCCCAATGCACTGACGCGGTCGGCTTATTGGCAATCCCGGCGGCAGGCTCCATAATGCAGGATTAGTCCTTATGCATTGGGAGGAGCCAATCGGATGCCAGAGAAATTCAAGTACCAGGCGGTCACATTCGACGACGTTCTGCTCGAACCGCGCTACAGCGGCGTCGTTCCGTCGGAAGTAGAGGTCAGCACCCGCCTGACCCGGCGAATCCGACTGAACATTCCCTTCTTGAGTTCCCCGATGGACACCGTCACCGAGAGCGCGATGGCGATTGCCTTAGCTCAAGAGGGTGGTATCGGCATCATTCACAAGAATATGTCCATCCAGCGGCAAACCGACGAGGTCGAAAAGGTCAAACGCAGCGCCAACGGAATCATCGTCAATCCGGCGACCTTGCCGGGCGATGCCACCGTGCAGCACGCACGCGAAATCATGGACAAATACAAGGTGTCCGGCGTTCCGATCACATCCCACGATGGCCATTTGGAGGGGATTATCACTCGCCGCGATTTGCGGTTCTTGGAGGACCGAAGCCTGCGGGTTTCGCAGGTAATGACGCGGAAAAACCTCATAACGGCTACGGGGAATGTAACGCTTGAAAAAGCTGAGAAGAT
>JAAYEH010000034.1 GCA_012728855.1 Rhodopirellula sp.
CGTGCCATGGTCTAGCTCCTTTCTGTGGAGCTTCTGGAAAACCCTCAGAATAAGCCAGACTTCAACAATGGTTCTGATGCACGCTTAGTGACAAACGACGACTGAGCATCGCGCGAGCCCCTTTGCCGCGGCGTGCCTAATGGCGCGAGAACAGTCGCGGGTTGCCGTCGATGAACCGCCGGATCCAGCGCTCGACGACGGACTCGACGCCGCGTTTCATGTAGAGATAGCCCAGCGCGGAGACAACCAGCGCACCGAGAGTGTCCACGATCAAATCCCACATGGTATCGGTCAGTCCGGATGGGTCGTCAAACATCGGTTTCTGCATGTTCGTGCCGAAGAAGTTGTCCATCGCGAACTCGAAGATCTCCCACATGGCGCCGACTGCCACCGCAAAGCAGAAGGCAAAGAATGCGACGAAACCCGGTCGCATTTGGAGATCAATACGTGGATTCTCGTTCAGTACGTACACCAGGAGCAAGCCGAGAACCCCCAGTAAGCCTCCGGACGTCGTGTGCAGAGCGATGTCCCACCACCAGTAGCGGTTGTAGTAATCGCGAGTCTCGCCCAGGAACAAGGCCGCAAAGACGAAGGCGATCGTCAACAGCTCAAGCTCGGGTGGAACGAAGATATCCAATCGCCGGCTTAACAGCGCAGGCAGAACAGTCACGAATAGAATGCCGGCGATCACCACCGTGTTCAGCCACTGCCGCTCGTACACGGAAAAGGCAAGGCCCACCGCAATGATCGCTTGCAGGGTGATCGCGAGCCACCTGTGAACGCTCCAGCTCTGGGTCGGTTTTCGCTCCGAATCCATCACTTTCTCCACATCTGAACGTCGCAAGCTATGGCCACAGGCAACGCCACACCGATTTCCGGATCCCATTCGACGGCTGGACCGCGGACTTCGGCGGACGGTTGTCAGCGAGCAGTCTGCTGTTGAGCGAAACTTTTCTGCGGAGTGGTTTGGCTAATAACGATAAACCGCTGCCAGCGGAACTCCATCCGGCAGTTCGCCGGACTTCATTGCATAAACCACGCCACCGGTAAGATAGGCGTCCACCGCAGCGCGGTCCAGCAGGTCTTCGTTGCGGCCGTGCGACGTCTCGTGGAGAAGCAATTCCTGGCTTTGGTCGTCAAACGTACCCCACTGCCGGCGGTCCGTAGCCACGAACAAAACTTCGACACGTCCTTGGCTGACCGACGGAAGGATTTCGGCGACGTTTGTGGCCGTGCGGCCAGTACCGGCGAGCTGTCGGAAACGGGCCAGAGCCGTCTCGCGCGCTTGCCGAAACATGGGTTCAACCAATGGCCAGGCTCGGGCATGAAGCTCTTCGGGACGCGACCGGTCGGGACTTCCGGCAACGCCTTCGGGGGCGAGTTGGACGTATCGGCTGACGCTACGGTAGATGGAAAAGTAGTAATCCACGCCCGCCAGGACGAGCGGTGCTCGCTCATCGCGCAAATAGTCGCACACCGCAACATCGATCTGCCGGAAGAACTTCTCCAACTGTTCCTTCGTATACTCCTGCCCCGGACCATGTCCGTGGAACATCGCGGCACGTTCTCCCCCTCTTTCTCCGGAGCGGGTGTGGAACTGAAGCTGCCTCTCTTGTTCGTCCTGCCCCAAAGTCTCTCTCAGATTCGTGGGAAGCTGCTCGATTTCGATTTCGTCGATGCTGTGTCGCGTTGCCTCCAGCATCCGCACCTCGTTCTGACTCAAGGCCAGAATGAAGAAATGTCCGTCTCCGGTCAGGAACGGGAAAAGCGGCTTCAACTGGAACCGCTTCGCTACAATCACAAGTTCATCGAAACGGAGCGGCACGCGATAGCGGTAAAACTGATCGCCGGCGGCAAACACGGCCAGTCCGTCGCTTTGATGCTGCCAGAAAAGGCCGTCCGCCAGGAGCGAGTAGGCGGGCTCCAGTATGGCCTTGGCCGCCGGCGCTCGCGAACCTGCCTCAACCAACTGCCGCTCTGCCTCACGAAGCAGGTTTCTCAGCCGGATCGGGTCTTGTTGCATCTCGGTTCCGGTACGATGCGTCGGTAAGAAGATCGAAACGCTCTCCAGGCCGGCGACCTTGCTCAACCGTTTCACTTCTGAAGCTGTGAGAGAATCCATGAATCCAACTCCTGGACGGTTCGCGGGTTATTCCTCCACAGTGAGTGTACCCATGAGAGGAAGGCGTGCAATCCCGCGTTCTGGCCGTAATCGATTAGTCCTCCCGCCCTTGCCGCTCGTCGCCACGTACCTGATTGTCCGTTGTCCGGAGGCTCAAACGGTCTATAATTCATAATCTGCGAGCATTGCGACTAGAATCGTCGAGACCCGAATTGGTCGCCTGCTTGACGACCGGTTGACGTGGAGGGAATGCCATGAGACTCATGCAAACCGTTCTTGTCGCCATCGATTTCCGAACCGGCATCGACGACGTGCTGGCCGCTGCCTCGGCGCTCGGCCGTACTTTTCAATCCGAGATGTTGCTGCTGAACGTGCTGCCGCCCGCGCCGGACGGGTTCTCGGATGCCGCGCTGATCATGGAACTAGCCCGTGAAAGAAGCCTGGAACGGCTGAACGAACTCGCGTCGAAGCTGCGGGGAGAAGGTGCGCGCGTCGCGGAGCCCATCGTCGCTGAGGGGAGCGATTTCGAGTGCATTCTCCGCGAAGCCAACGAGCGCGATGCCAACGTGATCGTGATCGCTCGCAGTGCGGGCGGTGACGATCCGTCGGCCCTGGGCCTGACTGCAGAGCGCGTTCTGCGCCACTCGGCCAAACCGGTGTGGGTCGTGAAGCCGGGCCAGCCGGTCTCGACGGATGCGATCCTCTGCGCGGTCGACTTCTCCGCTCCTTCGCGGCGCGCGTTGGGCAATGCCGTCCACCTGGCAAGGAATCTCGATTCCAAGCTTACGGTGCTCACGGTCATTCAGCCGGTATCCACGTTCTGGTCTTTTTCCGGCTTGGTTAGCCAGGAGGCGCAGCATGCCTACGAGGAAGACCAACGGCGTCGTTTCGAGGCGTTCTTGGCGCAGTTCGATTTCCACAACGTCCGGTGGGAACGGGAGGTGCGGGTTGGAGATCCGCCGGTAGAGATCCTTGCCGCAGCGGAGAAATCCGCGGCGAAACTGCTGGTTATGGGCTCGGGGGCGAAGACCGGTTTTACGCGGATCCTGCTGGGCCACGTGACCGGCCGAGTCGCCACGGCCATGCCTTGCTCTCTGCTCAGCTTCAAGGCGGAAAGCGCCATTCGGCTGCGGATCGAGGAGGAGATCGCCGATATGCAATCCCACTTCAAACTCGGCGAAGAACTTCTGGAAAAGGGACTGGCCGAAGAGGCACGCCGGCAATTCCAGCACTGCATCGAGACCGATCGCGTCTACGCGCCGGCCTGGGAGGGGCTGGCCGAGGCTTACCGGCGGCTGGGCGACTCCCAGCGCGCGGAAGAATGCAGCAATACGGCAAAGCAGATCGTCGAAAGTCTGTGGTGGAGGCAGGTGGAGGCCGATATCCGCGGGCACCATCCTCTCTGGCGTGGAAAGACGCCCTGGACGTAGCGGCGTATGACGAAGCTTGTCTTGTATTCTTGCATAAGCCATTGCACGGATTGCGGTTGCACCGCGTCTCCCGCATGATCTGGATCACGGCAGTCATGGAGGTATGGCTGATCCGAGGAACGACCTTTGCAGCGGCTTTGCTTTCAATCTGGTTGAGATTGTTTGTGCTGCTGATGTTCTCCTGAGGGCGCTGACGATTTATGCATCGCGCTGTTGGGCTCGGAGTTCAACCCCCACTTCTGAACCGCACCAACCCGGCGGGCAGTGGAAAGGACCGCACGCGAAATGTAGACTTGGATACGTCAGCGTCCTGCATCCAAGGAAACGGCCCTCATTCTACCGCGGAGTGAAAAGCGTTGCTCGGACTCGCCGAACCTCAACAATCAGCGATCTTGCTGGCAGTTCTGGGGGTCTTGGTCGCCTTGAGTGTCTTGCTCAGTCGCCCAATCGATCGCCTCGGAGTCCCCGTCGTCCTGCTGTTTCTTGTCCTCGGAATGCTCGGTGGTTCGGAGGGGATTGGCGGAATCGAGTTTTCCAACTACCAATTGGCCGTCCAGGTGGGAACCATCTACCTGGTGCTGATCCTGTTTGACGGCGGGATGAGTACCTCGCCAATGGCGGTCAGGCGAGTCTTCTTCCCGGCCACGACGCTAGCTACCGTGGGCGTGGCGGCAACGGCGCTAATGCTCGCCGCATTCGCATGGCTGCTTGGCATACCCTGGAAAGAATCGCTGTTGCTCAGCGCGGTGGTCTCCTCGACCGACGCCGCGGCAGTATTTGCGGTTCTACGGGGAGGCCGGCTGCACCTGCAGCCCCGGGTCGGCCAGACTCTGGAAGTGGAGTCGTGCGTCAACGACCCCATGGCCGTAATCCTCACCATTACCATGATCGAGACGTTCTTGACGCCCGGTCAAATCACTTGGATGACCGCCGCCGAAGTTCCCCTGCAGCTCCTGGTGGGCGGATTGGCCGGCGCCGCGCTTGGCTACGGCGGGCGTTACTTGCTGCGGCGAGTTACCGTTCCAACGGCGGGCCTTTATCCGGCGCTGACGCTGGCTGTCGTCTTCCTCTCGTTCGGTGTTACGACACTGATCGGCGGCAGCGGTTTCCTGGCTGTGTTTATCACCGGATTGGTCCTGGGCAACTCGGACGTACCCAACCGCGTCGCTTTGAAGCGAGTCCACGACGCCTTGGCCTGGCTGAGCCAGATCGGCATCTTCCTGATGTTCGGGCTCTTGGTCTTTCCCTCGCGTCTAACATCCGTCGCGTTTGAGGGGCTGACCCTGGGCTTGTTCCTGGCTTTCGTCGCTCGTCCGCTGGCGGTATTCCTCTGCCTGCTCCCCTTCCGTTACCCGCTTCGAGAGACCGCTTATATCGGTTGGGTGGGGCTCCGCGGGGCCGTTCCCATCATTCTGGCGTCGTTTCCACTGCTTGCCCAGGTGGAAGGGGCCGAGCGGATATTCAATGCGGTTTTCTTCATTGTCGTGGTCAGCACGGTCCTGCCCGGCGCCACCATCCGTACCGTTACCCATTGGCTGCGGCTCGGGGCTCCCAGCAGACCAACCCCCAGTGCGGTCCTCGACATCAACTCCGCCTACGCGCTGAACGGCGAGATCCTATCCTTCCTCGTAGAACCGACATTGGCGGTCTGCGGGGCGCGACTCGCCGACATTATTATTCCACCTGATGCCGCGGTGGTTCTCGTCGTCCGGCAGGCGGATTTGATTGCCGCCAGGGGCAACACGGTGCTCACACCCGGCGACCACGTCTACGTGTTCGCCAAGCCCGCCGATCTCCCGTATATCGAACTCCTCTTCGGCATGCCCGAGAGAGACGTCGGCCTCAGTGCATTGGGCCATTAGGAGCCGCAATGTGGATCGTGAGGCAACTCCCCAGCTTTATACAATCGCGCCTCCACGCCGCTTCCATCCCGGGGAGACATCCATTACTATGCAATGATCCGCCAAGATGGGTGCGAGCCAAGCATCCCCGGCCCGCTTTGTGTCCTGGCGGGTGGCCGCTATTCTGTCCCCTTCGCAGGAGTTTTCCATGTCGCGCCAACGGTCCAGCCGTCGCCGTTTCCTTCAATCGCTCGCGGGCTCTGCTGCCGCAGGGGGCCTGGCTGTTTATTGGCCCGCCGATCGTGCGGTTGCGGCCGACCCGTCGAAGGCGAAAAACGATCGCCCGCACCTCGCCTTGATCGGCGCGGGAGGGCGGGGAACCCACGTGGCGAAGTGGGCCGCCCAGTTCGCCGAGATCGTCGCCGTATGTGATGTCGACCGTAAGAACGCCGAACGAGCCAAGGCGCAGCTCGGCGACAAGGCCGACCTCTACGGCAACTATCAGAAACTGCTCCAGCGCAAGGATGTCGAGGGGGTTATCAACGGCACACCAGACCACTGGCACACCGCCATCAACATCGCCGCCTGCAAGGCCGGCAAGGACGTCTATGCCGAAAAGCCGTTGACATTGACGATCGACGAAGGAAAGCTGCTCCGCCAGGCCGTGCGCGACAGCGGCCAGGTCTTTCAGGTCGGCACCCAGCAGCGAAGCGAGAAACCGTTTCAAACGGCTTGCGAACTGGTCCGCAACGGCCGCATCGGCCGGCTAAAACAGGTGTACGTGCTCTTGCCGTTCTGGAACACCAAGGGCGGTCCCTTCCCCGCCCAGCCGGTCCCGGAGGGGCTCGACTGGGACATGTATCAGGGCCAGGCGCCGCTGCGGGATTATTGTCCCGAGCGAACCCATTTCAACTATCGCTGGTGGTTCGAGTACGCCGGCGGCATCGTCTGCGATTGGGGCCAGCACCACATGGACATCGCCCATTGGGGCATGGACGTTGAAAAGAGCGGACCGCTGGAGATCGAAGCAAAGGCCGACTTTCCCAACGGGGGCAAGGCCGACTGCTACAACAACCCCGATCGCTTCGTCGCCCGTCTCAAGTATCCCAACGACGTCGATCTCACCTATCTTGTCGTGCGCGACGCCAAGTATCTGAAGAGCATGTCCGACGGCGACATCCCCGCCGCGGCCGACGCGCAGTTGTTCGCCGGCCTGCCCGAGGAACTCAAGACCGAGCAGCGCAACGGCATCATGTTCATCGGCGACGCGGGCCGCGTCATGGTCAACCGCGGCGGCGTCTTCGGAAAGGCGGCGGAAGAGTTGGCGGAGAATCCACTGCCCGACAACGCCGTGCGACTCGGTCAGAGCGACGACCACATGCGGAACTTCATCGAGTGCATGAAAACCCGCGCCAAGCCGGTGACCGACGTCGACATTGCCCATCGGGTGATTACGGCCTGCCACCTGAGCAACATCGCCATCCGGCTCGAGCGGCCCATCCGCTGGGACTCTCAGGCAGAGGTGATCGTCGGCGACGAGGAGGCCAGCGGCTGGCTGCGGCGCGAGCAGAGATCGCCGTACGGGATCGGGTCTTCCGGCTGAACGGGCGAGGAGCGATCCTTCCTGTCCTTACGCAAACCTTGCCACCCGTTCCTGCCGGCCGACGGGCGATCTAATCGAACTCGGGTGTTCATTAGCAAGGGGCACCCTGGCACAGCTCCCTCTCGGAAAGCGATCGCTACTTTCAGGTTTTTTCGACGACTTCTATCAACGCCTCGCCCGCATTGTCGCCGAGTTCGGCCGCGGAATCATTGATGCGCAGGTAAAGAGTGCCGGAGCGCTCCGGCGTCAGCTCGGCGCCGAGGCCAACCACAACGGGGCGAATCAGCGGCGTCGGTCCATTGCTGTCTCGATGATCCGGATGAACGGCTCCGAGCAGGATTCCCAAAGGCTGCCGATGATAATACCGGATCGACACTCCACCGGGCTCGCACCACCAGATCCGCGGCTGGTTGGCCACTTGGTAACGACCGGACGCCCGCAATTGATACGTGCGGCCGGCCTCCAGCTTGATACGGCTGCTCTGCCAGCCGCGGTCCGCAGCGATGGTCACCTTTGCGCCGCCGGCCGGCAGAGGATCGCCCGGGCCAAACTCGACGGCGTTGCGCGGCACATCATAGCCGTACTCCAAGTCGGCCACGAAGACCTGCCACTCTTCGCAAAGGTTCTCCCAGTCGTCGGCATAGAGCCGCTTGAAACGGTCGTTGAACTGCGGGTCGGTCACATACTCGCGCAGTTGTCGGAATCGTTGCCGGTAAGCCGGATGACGGTCCAGCAACGAGGCCAGTCCCCAATCCCAGGCATACGGTTCCGTTTCGAATCGGCCGTCGGCGGTGTACTCAATGATGCGAGCGAGGCTCCACGCCTTGCCAGCGGCGAACGCGTCTTGGATGATTTTGATGCGGCCCCACATTGGCGTCTCGTCCCGGCTGGCGGGCATCGTCCGCAGTTCGAGCCGGCCTTCCTTGAGCCGATGGGTGGCCAGCAATTCCGCCGTGCCTTCCATATACCACGTCGGCCCGCAGCCGCCGAGGATCGAATTCATGAATCCGTGCGTCCCTTCGTGGAGCACGAGGTGGCGACGGTAGTAGTCGCTCGGCTGCTCACAAACCCATAACTCGCGGTCGGCCGAAAAGGCATGATCAAATGGCGGCAGGTAGTCCGGCAAAAGTCCCAGCTTCTGAAAACGGCTCTTGTCTTGCATCAAGAACCCGACCATGAACCAGTCGGTGTACTCGGCCGGATCGACGGAGAAGTACTCGCACCATTGGGGAAACGCCTGCTCGAAGGCCGCCGGCAGGCTCTCGATCTCCGGCCGCGGCGTCAGATCGGTGAAGAGCGTCAGCCGCTTGCCGACGAGCTTTCGGATCCCTACAGCCGCCGCGCGGGCCTCATCGATCTCAACCCGCAGTAGCGGCAACGGCCGATGCGCCGACTGGATGGGATTCGTTTCAGATTGCTCTACCTCGACAGCGACGACTTTCGCCACAGGTTCCGAGTACGTCCGGCTTTCCATCCTGCCCTCCGCGACGCCATCGCCCCTCACGCCATCCTCGCGCGCGGAAGCCGCCCGCGGCAACTCGCCCCTGCCGCAACCGGCACAGCCTAGCGCAATCAGAAAGAGAATGGTCTTCTGAAGAAATTGCGGGTGGCGCGACCGGACGCGAACCGCCGAACAGGGAAAACCAGGCAAGCCACGCCAGAGAAGACCGAACAGGGAATAGGATTGGACTTTCAATGGGGAAACATCTCGTTCGAGTTGTGCAACGTGCTCCTGCAAAGACTGCCAATGGTCGCCGATCACGATATTCTCGCTGGGGACTACCACCGACGATTTTCATTATACCCTCGATGGTCCGTTAGCCCAGACTAAGAGCCTATAGGTTCGCCGATCCTAACTTTCCGTCAACGTCAAGCCGACGACCGCGCGTTAAAGGCGTCGTCACCGACCGGCATGATGAGGCGATCCGTGACGGTGCAGGGAAGCAAATTGGGCTGCCTTCGTCACCCTCGATCCCTTTGTGCCAGAGAGAGCCCCCGCCAGATGTCCTCGGGGCGGGGCAAAAACGGTCTTTCATGCAACGCATGGCATTGGTGTTGCATCGTCGCCCGGCCGGACGGAAGCCTTTGGTGGGAAATCGGTTGTGCATGGCAACAGGCTCGTGGATTATGCGCATCCTTTGGAGGGTGTGTTGCATGGAGCATGGAGCATGGAGCAGGGAGCAGGGAGCAGGGGAGTTGGGAAGATCGAGGTTGGAGCATCTCGTGCTGGTGGCGCCGAACTGCGAGCCGCAAGCTCCGTGGTAGAGGCTCCCTTGAGGGGCGGAGCTGAACGGTCAGCAAATTGTCAATGAGCGGGGGAGTTCTTCGGGCCTATGGAGGCACCGGGGACCGACTGTGCTGGACATGGTCATGTGTCCCGTTGTCCTCGATCATCATGGCCGGTGCGGCGCGATTCGTCAAGAGATTTTTTGGGCACCGCGAGGCAATCGTCGGTGTAAGCGTTTACTCTGCGGGAAGGAGGAGGACAGGTCGGTGTTAACGAGGATTATTGGGACAACCTGCTTCCGTTACACGAAAGGGTTTCATGATTTTGGGTGAGCGGCAGACGCATCGCTCATCCGTGTGTCGCTATCCGAATGTGAAGCGCCTGGAGCTCACACGGATAGAGGCACACGGATATTGGGCCAGTTCGTCCTTGCCGAACTCACCGGCTGGGTGGTTTCGCTTGATCAGCCCGGCAACTGCCGGCGGTTCGGGGGATGAGTTACCGGTTTCGTGAAGAGGAATCACGGAAATCGATACGCTATCCTTGGAATTCCTCAGAATGCATCGGCTTTGGAATTCCCCTGTAGGACTCTTGAGATTCAGACGCGGTCTCGCGTCGAGCGAATGTCGCGGCAATAGTTGATGTAGGCGGGAAATGACCGGAAGTTCCAAACAGTAGGAGAGTTATGGTCGCTAAACTCATCCGCCAGAACCGTATTTGTCACGGCGTTAATCCCGCGTGGCCGCTGTAACGGATCCGCCTCGCCGCGAATGCTTCAGCACCACCTTCCAGAAGGTCGATGACCGTCTCTACAATATCGTCGTTGTCGATGGACCCGTGTTTGGCAACTTTGCCGCGGCGGTCACTCTCGGCCTCCAGAACCACAACTTGTTCGGCGTCGCCACCAACCAGTATATTCGGATCGTGGGTGCAAACAATGATCTGCCGTTTCTCCTTCAATTCGGCGAGCACCTTCATCAAGACGGTTCCGATGAGGCGTTTGTCGAGATTGTCTTCTGGTTGGTCAATCACCAAGGGTGTCGTCTCTGCCAAGGCGATAAGCGGCAGCATGGCGCTCGACCGTTGACCGGGTGATTTTTCATTCACCGGCCCACCATTGAGGAGAATCGTCTCGCTATCGTCCCAGGGAGCTTCCTGTAAGTCGAGAATGGTGGTCAAGCAGTCCCCATTCTTTGCGAGCACATTCACGTCGGCGTGATCATCGTGCTCGAAAGGCGATGTCTTCTCAATGCACAACTGAGCATCCCCTTGGACGAATTCAACCGTTGAACCATCGGTGGTCACGGACTTTCCCACAAAGCCATCTAACTCGGCGTCCAAGATTGCCTGCGCAAAGGAAACTGGGGTCGTGAGTCGTTCGAGTAACTGCCGCACCTTCTTCGGCTGATTCCCCTTGGCACCAAAAATGCCGTGCAGCTTTTTCGAAAACTCTTCAGTATCGCCACCAGGGTCGAAGCGAATCGAGACCTTCATCCGTGCTGGAAGGAAACGGTTTAACGTGTCTTCGACGGTTCGATTGTGCTTGGCACGGATGCCTGCTATCTCGTTCTGGATGCTGGTCAGCTTGTCTGTGATGCACTTGCGATCGTGGAGGATAGCCGTCAAAGCCATCCACGTCTTCAAATAAGCATCACGGAGCGCGGCCGCTTGCTGCAATCGCTTGCCCGCGTTTGCTCGCAAGTCAGCAATGCGCTGCATTGCGTCGTCGGCAGCAAAACGTTCTCGCAGGTTCTTTTCGAGGGCCTCGATCTCAGTGTCAACCTGACTGGTGTGTTCGATAACTACGGCTGCGAACGTGCGAATACGTTCAAGTGCTTGCTGCAGGGCTCGTTGCACGTCCAATTCGGCCCCCGCAACGTCGAGTCGGGCAAGCTCTTGCTCAAGCCACCACGTGCGAAGTTCTAGGCTACTCTTTGCCAGCAGGGTGTCAAGCTCTGACCGGAGGTTTACAGGTGTAGTCGCCGTCAAGCGTTCGACAAGTGCGTCTGCATTGAGCTTGAGTTGCGTCAGCAACCGTTTCTTTTCATGCAAGAGATCAAAGGCCGCGAAGAGCCCCTTAACCTCCGGCGTGTTGAGTTTCTCAAAATCAGCCTGGAATTCCTTGAATCGACGAACGAAGCTGTTGTCCTTCTCATAGGCAGCCCTGACAGCGGCTATTGCTTTCGTGACGGAACCACGGTTGGCACGCAAGTCGTTCCGAAAGTCTCGCCGCCGCTGGAGAACGGGTACGAGTTCTGGAATCAGCCTGTCGAGCAAGTCACGTTGTTTGGACGGGCTGCGGCCGAGTGTTTCGATCTCGCTCCAGCCGAATAGGCGGAGCGGATAGTCGCCGCTCGTTTCGACGTCCGAAACCTGAAGGGGGTCGCCGTTCACGGCCGTTACGCGGGTGACATATTCGGCTTTCTCATCATAGGTCGCCGAAAGAATGCGGTCTTCTCCCGTCTTGGTGCGGTACGCGACCCGGAGAATACACCCGGTCAGATTCGCCTTCTGCATGTCCCGAATCGGAATCTTCAGCTTGTCTAGTTCATCGAGGGTACGGTTGTACCCAAAGACATACCGCAGAGCCTCTACGACGGTTGACTTACCGGAACCCCGGACGCCGATGAGGCAATTCAGGTTCTCGGTAAGTGCAATCGAAACGTGCTGAAAAAACGACTTGTCGGTGCCGCTGATCTCGATGCCGAGCAGGCGCGGGCTGGGCGGCGAGGGCAGATTGTCGGGGAAACGAATTCGAGTGTCAGGAATCGTAAGAGCGGCCCGGAGATCCTTGAGGCCAAGGCGGGTCATTTTGATGTGCGTGACACGGTCCACTCGTCCAAATTCTTCGACTGTGTGGGCATCAAAGGTCAGGGCCGTGGCGATCCATCGAGGTTTACCGTCTACCTGTGAAGTCCAACGATAGTGGCATACATCCTTCGAACGATGGACTTCGATGCCGTCCAGACCGGAATTGAGCAGATACTCCCTCAGATTCTCGGGAACCTCATTCTCCCGCTCCAGTGCCACGCCGTCGCCATCCGTGAAGAGTCTCAGTGTTTCCTGTGCTGTTTGCCGGAACTGGCAACGAATTCCTTGCGGATTCTCGACGTGGGCTGCGAGACAAATGCCGCCTTCGTCGTGGACGCGACGAATCCATTCGTCGAGTGCAATTCCCGTTACTTCCTCCTGGCCGTTTCGCTGGGCATCATCAGGAATCCCGGCTTGGCCTTGAAACAGTCGCGAGAACTTCTCGCTGGTTGCTCCTTCCGGAAGAATGGTAAGAAGGTGAATGCGAGCGAACCCCAAGGGAGGAGACAGGCGGAAATTGACTTCCATTCCGGGAAGTACCATGAAGTCATCATTCTCCCCCGTCGTGCTGCTCAATCGTGTGGCTAGACCACAACGCATGTGGTCGGTTACACAAACCAGGTCGAGGTGAGGCCGCAATTCATCTGCAAAAATACCCGGCCCGGTGTCGCCGGCGAATCGCTCCCGAGCATTGCGTGCTGGATCAATTGCTTCGCGTCCCCAGTCCCGGCTGTCCGGGGAATGCAAGTGCAACGCCACACGACGAAATCGCGCGGTCCTTGATCGCAGGGTCGCCAATTGCTGAATGAACTTCGTGTGCATTTCAGTAATCCGTGGATAGCGGTGTAGAATCGGTGAGTCGGCCCTTGGAAATCCAGGGGCCGAGGGGGGGTAGCGATTATGATTCCTCAAACCCGTGGGTCTCGAATCGCAGCGTCCGGCAGTTCTCGGTGATCGTGCGGACCATGTCCGGCGAAGCGCCGTCGGGGATGTTGGCGTGGATCTCCAAGGTCACTTCCACCTCGGCCCCGTTCATGCCCGAAAGATGCTGGACAACCTCCTGGGCGATTCTGTCCGCATCGCGGGCGAGGCGGAGCGGGTCGAGTGTTACGGAACCAAAGAATCGCCGCGGCTTGGGCGGCTCGACGGGTGGCGGCGTCACGGGGCCGATGGGCGGCTTACCCACTCCAGGGCCTGGCGGGGTAATAACCGGCGGTTGCCCGCCGTTTCCGTTCCCGCCGATCAAGGTCGGTCCCGGTTGTTGAGCCTGATCAGCCGCGATCTGGGCGGCGGCAATATCCGGTTTGACCAACAGGCTTTCGCCCTCCAAGAGCACGCGGATCGTGCGGCTGGCCGCCAAGCCTATGTACCTCTTCCGCTGATCGTCCCAACGGTCGGCATAGGCAAAGGTTTCCGACCAAGTGAGCCGTGCGACTCCTTCACGAATGGCTAGCAGCAGTACGTCGTCGTCTCGGAGCCGGGGCAGGTAAAGGTACTTGGCCATGTCTTCGGCCAGTTGCTTCACTCCGACGTGATCACCGCGCCACAAGGGTACGCGGTCGAGTTCGTGCCGAAGCCGAACATCGCCAAGCTCCACCATCAGCAGTTCTTCGTTCCTGAGCTTCTTCGCGGCGCGAACCGCCAGCGAATCCTGCCCCTGGAGCCGGATCTCCGTCCACTCGATGTCGCCCTTGGGATCCGACTGCCCGGGCACGAGCAGCCATTGGAACGTCTCGGGAATGCGCGCATCGACGGTTTCATCGGAATTACGCAACTTCGTCTCGGCCTGCTTCGTCTGGAAGGGGTCGAGGTTCAGTGTCTCCTTATCGTCCCAAATCGAATCCCATGCCAGGAACTGGCGAACGGCGCTCTGCAATTCCCTGAGCCGATTCGAATCGGCCGCGAGCATGACGAGCGTGTTGCGATAGGTCCGCGGGCTGTTGCCCCGCGATTCCATGATCGCAAGTGCCTCCTTCCGTGCCTCGCTGCCGGCGTTCTTAGCGGTGTGCGGGAACTCGGGCCCGAGAACCACAAGCCGGGCCGTTCGGTCATCCGGGATATCGGAGCCCGGACAACACGCATGGATCTTGCTGAAGGCGTCACGCTTGCTGGCCTGGCCGCGTAAGCGGCGGCTGATTTCTTCGTTGATATCGTCCTCCGTGCGCTGGCTGGCCCGGTCGTCGGCCAACCTGGTGACGGTGGGCTGGGTCGAGTACCAGTACCGTTTGCCATCGACATAGAGGTAGGTAGCCCGATCGGTCAATCGCCGTAAGGCATCGCCGAACGTGGCCACGGCCTCGCCTGGCTGGACACAGCCAAGCTTTACCTGGCGGTCGTCGATGCCGCGATTGGCGGCCTTCTGGGTCGGCGCAGAACCCATGTAAATCGTCCGCGATACTCGGCGGCAGGCCGAATATCGCCCCAAAGTCGGCGTCTCCCGGTCCAGGCCAAGCGGCAGGGAGTTGGGGCCGTCAACGTCTTTCTCGATGATCGGCATCCATTGGTCTTCCAAGTAGCGGGTCAGTTCGTCCTGGACCTTCGGGTCGTCGATGGGGATGGTGGCCGGCATGATGAGCAGGTTGCCGTCGTTGCGGTCCCAAAGTGAGTGAATCACTGCCGCCATGAGCCGTAAAACACCGCGGGTCCGTTGGAACTTGTCTAAGGCGGACCAGTCATTGTGAAGCCGGTCGAAAAGCTCCGGGTGGATGGGATAGGCCATCTTGATGCGGCGTTCGTAGCTGGCCTCACGGCAATCGGGCGGAAACTCCTGGTGCTGAGAGCCATACATCTCCGAAAATGCCTTGGCGACGGCGTCCCGGGCGATGAACTGGTCGCCGGTCATGGGCTCGAACAGCCGGCGGCGGACAATTTCAAAACTCTCGTCCGGCCGGGCGGGGTGCCACGGCGATTCGACGCGGCCAATGGCGTTCTTCAACTGCTCCAAGGCGGCCTGCCCGAACGATCCGCCGATCTCGTTCTTTGACTCCGGGATGCTCACCACCAGAACTGTCTGCTTGGCGGCCTTGGCAGCCTCGCTCAATGCCTGGGCGAAGGTGAATTGCACGTCGAACGTGCCGGCCGGCAGCAATACCTCGTCGCGCAATTGCCGGGCATAAGCAACCCATTCGTCGATGAGTATCAGGCAGGGAGCAAAGCGGTTGAACAGCTTCTTCAGTGTGTCGCCGGGGTTGGTGCCTTTCTCGTCGTCGTCCTTGACCATTTCGTAACCGGCCTTGCCGCCAAGCTGCCAGGCCATTTCGCCCCAAAGCGTGCGGACCACCGTGCCGTCGGGCTTCTTGTGGGTTTGGCCCGGAGAAATCTTGGTGCCGACCAGCACGGCCCGGTGAACTCGGGGAACCACGGGCACGCCGGCTTCCTTCACAAGTTCTTCCACGCCGGGCAGTTCGCTGGCCGAGACCCCGGAGAACAGGTGCCAGAGCGACATCATCGAGTGTGTCTTGCCGCCACCGAAATTGGTCTGCAATTCGACGACCGGATTGCCGCCTTGGCCGGCCAGCCGCAACAAGGCCCCGGTCAACAGTCCTTTCAGACCCTCGGTGATGAATGTGCGGCGGAAGAACTCCGTCGGGTTCTTGTACTCATCGGAGCCTTCGTTCTGATAGACCTGCCACAGGTCGGCGGCGAATTCGGCCTGCTGATATGTGCCCTTCACCACGTCGCTATGGGGAGTGACCACTTCGCGCCACGGCTTCAGGCCACCCTGTGGCTTGCCTTCGGTGGGGAGGAAAGATGCCTTCCGCATCTCGCTCCGCCGCTGCTCGTCGAATTGAAGTCGCAAGAGGTCCATGCGCATCTGGCCGATTTCGCCGGCCTGCTCGGCAGAAACGGCAGCCAGCATCCGTTCCATACTGTCCAGCGCCCGATAGGCGTCGTTGCCGCTGAAGTTCTTCTGGTGCGCCCAGTTGTTGCGAACCTCTCGCAATTCGTTGACCAGGCTCCGCTCGGCCGGCCCCAGCGTCTTGGAAAAGACGGGGTTCCACTGGTTCCACATGACGGTCAACAGGGCATGGCAGTCCAGGTGGAGCGTCTCGCCTTTGCGAACCTTGCCACGTTCCGGCGGTTGTCCCTCGCGGGCAATTTCCTGCCACCGGTCAGCATACACGGCCTTCAGTTCACGTTCGACAAACGGCAAAATGCCTTCGTTAAGTAAATCGAGGGCCTTGCCGACTCGTTCACGATTGGAAACTGCCATAGGTCAAGACTTTCTGTCAGAACATCTTCGATTGCTTTTCGGTAGCCTTGCTGCGTTCAGCTAAGGCGAGTTTGGTCAGTTCTGGCCAAGCGATCACTAGGCCGTTGTAGGCCAGGGCCTCGTCGGCTCGTTTGCGCCGCTCGCAGATGGTGTAAAGACGATAAGCTAGTTCGCGAGCGGCATCGGCCGCGCCGCCGAGTTTGTTGACCAGCGTCGCCGCCGCCATCTCGCCGTCGGCATTCATGACCTGGATCAGGTGGTGAACCATCTCCCACACGGTTAGACGCTGATCCGTAGTCGGATCCCAATTCGTCGGCAACTCGTCCACGCGCAGCAGCCTTGCCTTGCCCGCTGCCGTCTTGACGATACCCGCGGTGGCCAAGGCACTGATCGCCGTGTTCTTAGCCTTGCTGAGCGTTTCGGCGTCGCCAAACGGGCCGTCGTTAAAGGCGAACTGCTCGAACCACGCCACGGCCCAGGCAGTATCGGCGTCGAAATCGCCTTCCTGCTCCGCCAGCGTCTCGTCGAGCGTCTGGTTGATTAATTGCAGAGCCGTGCGGACCGTCATGGGCTTGCCGTCGGTTTCCATGATGCGGCTGTAGCGGGAGAAGACGGCCATGCCCGGCCCGATGCTCGCCTGCGCCAGGTCCACCGGCGCAATGTTGCCCTGCTGAAGGTGACGCAAGGCGGGAGGAAGCTCCCGACGGAGTGCCGCCAAGAAGTCCTTGCGAGTCGTCATTGGCGCGTCCGTAGGACGCTGACGACAGACAAGAACGATGCTGGAGGCGAGCGCGTTCGAGACCTGGCCCCTCAACCGGCTGTCGTTCTCGGTCCGCATCGGCCAAGTACCGGAAAGGGAAAAACCTGCTCTTAGAGCGGCATCGAGGAACGTCTCCCATCCCGTCGATGAAATACCGTCTTCACCACCTTCCGCTTGCTTGAACGCGTAATATACGGTGACAGGAAACCTCCCGTGTGCCTGTTCTGCGATAGCCTGAAGTGCGCGCGTCATGCCCGACATGAAGAATATTTCTGCGGCATCTTTACTTCCGTGCCGGTCTGGCGTTGCGACCAATTCTTCGACCTTTGGTACAAGAACTGTCGAGAACAATGACGGATAAACGCCTTGCAGAGTTCGACGCATCCAAACATAGAAGAAATCTGACAGGTCTGCGTATCCTATGTTGTCGTAGTAAGGAGGGTCGGTCGAAACGATCTTGTTGCGAGAAGTCGTTTGAGTTGCGGCATCCGCCTGTTGTGCTATGCCCACT
This sequence comes from Rhodopirellula sp., assembly GCA_012728855.1. Taxonomy (GTDB): domain Bacteria; phylum Planctomycetota; class Planctomycetia; order Pirellulales; family Thermoguttaceae; genus JABWBD01. The sequence goes on from JAAYEH010000034.1 coordinate 17,519, forward strand.
GCACAGTGCGACACATTCTGAAAGGCCTTGCTAAACGCCTTAACGATTCCGTCTACAAATACCGTCCATGCCCCAGAACTGTCTCCAAGTGGATTTCCCTCGGCAAAGTCCCAAACCATCGGAATAGCTTGTCGCCCAAAAAGCTGACGTGGGCACTGTGCAACCGGCTCCCAGCGACAGAGATTGTTCCCCAAATCAGCTTGTTTGTTGAGTGCGAAAGCCAGATACACGCTCACGGCTTCGGCGCAGGCAACCGGGCCGGAGCCGCCATCTCGAAGCGGACGGTCGTCATCTGGAAGTACCGCGGCGGCAGAGGCATCTTTCGAAATTACCTCCCTCACCTCAACCACAAGTTCGGACAAGGTCGCCAGCGACTCCAATTGCCGTGCGGTGAAAAGGTCCGCCCACGTCACCATGCCGTAGCCACCGATACGGAACCCTAGCGCCTGCTGAAAGAACTCCTGCTCCGGTTTCCATGTCGCCCTAGCCTGACGGGCGCTATCCTCGTGCTCTTCTGTCGGCGGCAGATAGACGCGTCCCCGATCGCCTTTCGCGACAATCGCCATCAAGCGAGCACCAAGCCGTCCGGCCATTCCCTCGGCCCTGACGTACTCTGGCGAGAGTGGCGATTGCGAGACGATGCACCGGAAGTGCGCGCCTCGACTGAGCTTCGTCCCGGCATCCGTCGCGGCCTTGTCGCGCGGCTTCCCAGTGCGTACCTCGAACCGGTACGTTTTGCCCTCGATTACCGGCTCGATGTAAGCTTCCTTCCTGGCCCCGCTGGAGAGCCAGAACGACGACACCAAGGGCACGTGACAACCGCGGTACGCGGGGTTGGAACTCTCGACCGTCCGTGCCCAGAGCCAGGCGATGACGGTGAGTTCCTTGCCGAGATAGGGCTTAAGGTCGGGGCGGCCCGTGGTCATCGCGGCCGTGACCTTGATCTTCGGGTAACGATGGCCGATGCGTTTCTCAGCCTCATCCCGAATCCACTGGCCGTAGTACCGCACGTCTTCGGCCAGCCCCTGCGGTCCTTGCCAAACCGTTGCTGCCTTCTGGCTGGCCGATTTCCTCTGCCACTCGGGATTGACCGGCGGCAAGCCGGCAAACTTGGGCGGAATTTCGATCATTGCCTTGTTGATCATCACCGCCACGGGATTGAGATCACTGGCATAGGCCTTTAGCCCCAGTCGCTGGGCCTCCAATGGGATTGCCCCGCCGCCCGCGAAGGGATCGTGCAACGGCGGTGCATACTCGGCCAGGAAGGCGTTGACGTGCTCGGGCTTGGCAAGCAGTTGGCGTATTTCAAAGGCTGCGACCTTAAGCTTCTCTGCCTTCCCGCTGCATTCACCCCCAGCCTCTCGCTGGTAAGCGGGCGAGGGCAGGGAGAGAACATCATCCTTCTTGAAAACGCCTTCTTCAATTTTCTGCGTAGCCACGCATCGGGCAATCTCCGCACGGGCGCGATTGATCACACGCGAGTTGTTCGAGTTCTCCCATTGGACAAGTTCCTCGATTAGGTTGAAAAGCTCGGCCCGTTTGCTCGCCGCCAAGTCCTCGTCGCCGGCAAACATTGGGTCGCTGTCGGGATCATCGACCAGCGACGCGAACAACACTGCGCGGCACGCCGCCAATGGTCGCCGCGCCCACCACAGATGCAACGTGGACGGGTGGCCGTGCCGGATAGACTTCTCGCGGGCCGATGCGTCGTTGATGGCTTTCAGCGGCAGGGCGACTTCAATGAGTTTTTGTCGCGGTGTGATCATTGATTCAGTATCTTCCTCGACAGTGATGTAAACTGCCGCAGCTTGCCTTGCGGGTCAGGGTTCAGGTAGTATCCAATGGCCCACGCGATCAGGGCAGGATCGGGAGTCGGTCCAAGCGTGTCGATCAACTGTCGGGCGTGGGTGCGACGCCTGCCGGTCAGGCGGGCACACTGCAGCCCCAAATAGCCAATCATGTACTGGGCCTTCTGCGCCTCTTGTGGGCCGATACCTAACGCTGGTGTCACCGAGCCGCTGGGCAGGTATTGGAGCAGGCGAGTAGTGTCAGGATCTTGGGGCGGGCAGAATCGGTTAGGGTCGTATCGGTAAGTGGGGTTCTGGTGCCGGTCGTCCTTGAACCGCCCACAGTGCTCGACAGCGCCACCGTCGCATGATGCAGCGAGGTTGGTATAGTCATAGTCATGGCCTTGCGTGACGCTGCGCGGCACCATGTGTTCGATGTGGCTGTCATCCGCCGCGATCTCAACCTCGCAGTAGCAGCAGACGTGGTGCTGCTCGGTGAGCAATGACTCGCCCACTACTTGATGGCAGGGCGTACCCATGAAAGCGTGCCAGTCTTGCCCCCGCGGCTGTTGAGTGAGGCATGCCGGGGGATTCGGATTTCGCGTGATGGTCCTCATTTGCCCCCCAACACCTTGAGTTGACTGATCCGTGCATCGGCCCGCTGAAGGTCTGGATCGCTTCGACCAAGAGCGCTCTCAAGTGACGCACGAAGCTCGCGGCCACCCTGCGTGTCTTGCTGCTGTGACTCGACCAAAGCAAGGTACTCGTCGAGCTGCTGCACCGTTTCGATCTGGGGCGGCCTTGCGTGTGCCCCGAAAATCTCCTCAAGGACGCGCGAACTCTCGGCTCCGAACGTGCCCACGTCGGCCGGAAGCTGCTCGATGGCGTGGTCGGACGCCAGAAGGTGGATGTTTTCGCGGCGGACGGTGGTCAACACCTCCGGACTGTGCGTCGCGGCGATGATTTGGGTGTTCGGAAATGCCACACGCAGGTTTGGGATGACCGTCTGCTGCCATTTGGGATGTAGGTGAAGTTCGATTTCGTCGATGAGCAGGATGCCAGGGGCCTCCAAGGGATTCGGCCAGTTGGGATGCGCCTGAGCCAAACGGCGAGCGAAGTCCAGCACCAGCGCGAGCAAGTTGCGGTAGCCGTCGCTAAGTTGTGATAGTTCCATGACCTGATCCGCTGCGCCCGAGGTGGAGAAAGCGACCTTGAGGCTAGGCGGATTCTCATTGAAGAAAACCTGCTCAACGCCTTCAAGCGTGCGCAACAAGGCTTCACGGGCCGCCTTAAGATCGGGGAATTGGTAGTCCGGATCGTTGCGGACTTGCATCTTCTCTCGCAACTCGGCGTTCTCGCGGAGGTAGAACCACTGGCACATGGCCTGGAAGTCGGCTCCGGCGTTCAGCGCTCGATCGAATGCGCCTTCCCTCGAAAGCTCAAGCTCGAAAACATCGCCCATCTTCGGCATCTCAGTCAGCCGTCGGCTGGCTCGGTAGTAGGTTACGACCGGCAAAGGAATGAGAGCGGCAGGATCACTCTTCCTCAGTTCCTGCCAGAGAGAGGCGAAGTACCGGTACACCGGCGACAACCGCTGGGATTGGCTCGTGTCGTAGCTGAAACCGGCAGGCGGCCGATACTGGATGTAATCCGTCCATTCGAGGAAGGCGGTATGCCCGTCGGGGGTCTTGTTTGGGAACCCGGGGACTTCGTAGAAGTCGCTGGCCGAAGCTCTAAACTGAACGAAATCCTTGCGGCCGACAGCCGCGCTGGTCGAACCGGGGACGATATGGATGTCTGAAGGCCGAAGCTCAGCGTCCTGTCGTTTGCGCTGCCGTTTGCCGCCACCGCCGTTTGCCGCCACGACGTCGTAAAGAGCTGCCGCAATCGCATCGAGAATTGTCGTCTTGCCAGCGCCGTTGACGCCGACGATCACGTTGACATCTGGCCGAAGCTCAAGGACGAACGACTCGTAACACCGGAAGTTGGTAATCTCAATCTTGGCTAGTTTCATGGCCGCTGAGTCTCCCAAGTAGTCTCAGAGTGACTCACGCCGGCATCGCGAAGAACAACATGTCCATCGCGAAGTCCCGCGCGCCAGAGACGCACCGTGGACGGATATCCGTGCCAAATCCTCTTTCCCTTCCCCGCCTTGTTGATGACGTTCGGCAAGAGAGCAGCCTCAATGAGTGACTTCCTGCGAATTGCTGACATCGTAATGTGGGCCTTTGTAAGATGTGCCGAGTGCGGCTGCAAATCTGTTGGGCGGTCGCACTACTTCTTGACTGCGAAGCGCCCGTACGCGTCCAATGTTCGTTTCCCAGCGCCTGACAGAGGAATAAAAGTGGAAGACGGCCAAAAGTTGTATGCCGAGGACATATGAATGCGTGTGATAGGGTTACTCGCAACAGCGACCTGTCCCACGTGCATCACAACGAGTTCTTGCCGGTCGCGAGCATATGATACAAGTTCTTCGCGGCTGATTTGGCCATCCTCTGTGAGCATGATCGCCTTTGCGAGGGGGAGGATCTCGTAGGAGACAATAGGCAATCGAGCTACGATCGCGCTAATAGGGGCCGAAAAGTATACGTACATCAGTTCGGGGGTGACACGCGTTGGACCTGCTTTCCGGAATACTACCTTAATCTTGCCTTTCACCATTGGCTCGCACCATCGCGAGGCAAAGGTCAGAATAATCGCGTTACTTGGGTCGTCATCCGACCATTTCAGTGTGCAAGGTCCGGAGATAGGCATAGGTACTACTCTAGGGGCCGAACGGTGTGTCTCTTGATCGACTGGCGGCGGGCGGCTCAGCAAGGCTCGGTCGCATGCTGGAGCAGCTCCTCGATGGCGTAATTGCAGCTTGTAACTCCGAAGTCAGGCTCGCGCTGGAACGGTTTGCGAACGTAATGCACCTTGGCCGTCTCGCCGTCCAGTTCGACGATGGCCAGGATGAACTCTTCCGGCTTATTCAGGGCGGTAAGGATTTCGTTTTTTGTGACGGTCACGGTCTTCGCTCCGGCCACCCGGCCTTTGACCTCGATGAACCGCAGCCGGCCTGTGCCGGGGATGGGCGATTCCAGGTCATAGCCGCGTTTCTCATCGCTCACGTCCTTCGGTTGGAAGCCAAGTCGGCACTCGGCGTCCATGACGGCGGCAACGGCACGGAGTTCCGATTCTTTTGTGTTGGTCGCATAAGTGGGTGGTTCTCCCGTCTGGCCGGGCATCAAACGGCCGAGCAAGCCGGCGGGGACGATCAACGCTGCCCCGGCAACCACCGGGGGCAGTGGCGACAATCTTCTCTCTTGCTCCAATTCGCTCATCCGCTTCTGAAGCCGTGCGGCCAGGTCATCCGCTCGCTGTCGGGCCAAGCCCGAGTTCAGCTTGGCGAGTGTCTTCCCGGCCAGTTCCTGTTCCTTAAGTTCTATCGCACGGTGGTCCCAATAGCGAATCTCCTGAGTGAGCCGCTCCTTGACTGCGGCGGTGGCTTTATCGACCAGTTCTTCCTTCCGGCGGCGCACCTCGTCGAAATGCGACGGAACCAAGTGCTGGATAGCGTACTGGAGAACCTTGGCCTCCAACTCGCTACGAAGCCACGTGGGTTCGGGAATCTGCGGAACAAGCTGGAGTTCTTCTTCCGTCAGGGGGCGATAGTCGAGGTAAGGGGCATAGCCGGCCGCCCGGACGGTGTATTGTGGTGCAGGCGTCCCGCCTGCCGATGGCTTGGCAGGCGGGACGCCTGCACCACAAGGGACGATATCGACGAACTGCATTTGCTTCGACACGATCCGCCGCTGGCCGCCAGCAACCGGCCGGGCGTCTTGAATGGAGTGTTCAAGGAAAACCAGCACTCGGGGCTCGTCGCCCGGGTCGGTGTCGTCGACCAATACTGCCCCGCGGCGCAGCAGGTCGCGGTTGCGCTCTAGCGTGAGGTCGATCGTGGCGTCCAGGAGCGGATGCCCTGGGCAAACGAAGTCGGCCAGGGCCTTGCCGGGCACGGCGATGAGTTCCTTGTCAAACGTGATCCGTTCGTAACGAATCATCACGGGCGACCCGTGCCCAATGGCCCGGTCGCGGTTGCGGATGATGGCCGGAACATTGGTGATCTCAAAGCGTTTCGGCTCGCGGTCGTGAGTCTTGCCGCCGAGTCGCTTGAAGGCTTCGCTGAAGAAGGTGGCGATGAAGTGCGGTTGGAGCCGACGGGCTTCGGCCCGCTCCATGTCCTCGCGGATCGACCGGACTTTGCTGGCGTCCATCGTGTCGGCGGTGAGTGCCCGCTCCTCGATCAGCTTCCGCAGGTGGTCGCGGTCAAGGGCCTGTTCGACAACCTGGTAGAGCCGGGCGCGAACGTCGGGGCGATCGCCGTAGAGCACGGCTTCCATGAGCAATTCCCGCAGCGGCCGATTATCGAAGGTAAGCTGGCCGAGAATATCGAATACCTGGCCGCCCAGTGCTTCGCGTTCCTGGTCGAGTTTCTCCAGGAGTCGTTCGTAGACCTCGCCCTCTCGCGTGCCCTTGGCAACCAGATTCCACAAGTGGCAGACTTCGGTCTGCCCGATACGGTGAATACGCCCGAAACGCTGCTCCAA
>JAAYEH010000348.1 GCA_012728855.1 Rhodopirellula sp.
CGTCGCGTGAAAGTACTCATGATCCGTCTCCTCGTTCGACCCTTGATCCATACGCCAACCAGATATGCACAGGCCGGCCACACGGCGTCCATGCTAGCGAAACGGCAAACGGTGTTCAACTTCGCCGTCCGTCGGTCTTCGCCCGAAGCACCCATGCCCAGTTGCGTGGGATGCCAGGAATGCCTACCGGAAGAGACGCCCATCCTAAGCGGAGGCGTTCCGATCACCGGGTTCAAGCCTTGGCGCGGCGAGATCCTTTGCGCGGAACTGCCGGCAGAGTTGAAAGACGCCTATTTCCGCTCCTTGTTCATCGACGGCGAGCGGATGATCCGGGCTCGGTATCCCAACTATGTGGCGGACGATCCTCATCGCAAAGGTTTTCTCTATGTCTGCAGCGAAGCCGTAGGCGGGATGCACAGCGGAGGCGATTGGTTGCAGTGGGAGTTCGAGGCGCCCGCGGCCGGGAAGTACACGGTGTGGGCGCTCTACGCGAATGGCATGAAAACGCTTGGCCTGGCGGACATGGGCGGTCGGACGAGTCTCTCGGTGGATGGCGGTCCCAAGGTGGCGCTCGAGAAGTTGCCCGACACGGGCGACTGGTCGAGTTACCAGTGGAGCGACTCGGCCAGGCTGACGCTCGCCGCGGGCAAGCATACGCTGCGATGGTCGAACGACAAGGGCGGCAGTTATCACCTCGACGCGATCGTTCTTACGGACGACCCCGCCTGGCGTCCGGACGGCTGGAAACGCCCTCCGGCCGCCGCCGGCAAGCACCTGGTCACGATCCAGTGCGAGGAGTACAAGGCGTGCAAGGGTTTACAGATCGGCAAGTGCTGGGGCCTGAGCGCGTCGAGCAAGACCGAGTTCCCATTCCCGGCCGGTACGGCGAAGGTCTCGTGGAATCGGGAGCCGGACGCCGAAGTCCACATCTGGCCCTCGTCGCGTCACTCCTGCCGGGCATTCAACCAGATTGTGAAGCTCGATCGCGCCGACGAGACGATGAGGATTATCGGCATCCGCGGCAAGGAGGCCGCCGTCGAGGTCGTCATCGGCGACCGCTACTTCGTTGAGAACATCCTGGAGGAGTTGGACAGCCCGGGCGAATGGTATCTCGATCGTGCGGGCCGCAAGCTCTATCTCTGGCCGAAAGGGCCCCTCACCGAGAAGTCGCGAGTGATCGCTCCGCGCCTGACGCGGCTCGTGGAGATTCGCGGGAGCAAGGAGCGGCCGGTCGAGTACGTTCGCCTCGCCGGACTGACGCTCGAGGAAACCGACTACACGCCGGACGACGGTTTTATCGCCTACGGGCGCAACCTCGACGGCGTCATCACTCTGCGTCATACGATGCATGTGAGCGTCGAAAACTGCCACTTGCGCAATATCGGCAAGGCGGGCCTGCACAGCGATGGCGACCGGGAGAACCGCTTCGCCTGCAACGAGATCAGCCGCGGCGCCGAGGGAGGAATCTACCTCAATAACTCCGCCGGCGGCACGGTCGTCTCCGACAACCACATCCATCACCTCGGCTGGGTATACAAGCAAGGGCGGATTGGAAGTGACCCAGGAGAGCCGCGACCATCGCACCGGCAGCATCTTCCGGTACAACCTGATTCATGACACGGGCGGTTATTCCTCGAACATGGGCCGCGATCTGTGGAATTCCTGGGGCATCTACCTGGATTCCTTCGCCAGCGGCTTCACGATCCACGGCAACATCGTCTATGGGGCCTATGACGGCGGGGTGCTCGTGCAAGGCGGCAAAGACAACCTGATCTACAACAACATCTTTATTGAAAACGGCCCGCGCCGTCAGGTGTTCATCGCCAACTTTTCCGACAATTCGCGCGGCACGCAGTTCCACCACAACATCGTTTGCTACGCCGCTCCCGAGGCAGTGGCGATCTATTGCGAACGTCGCGATGCGCCCCATAGCATTGCGCGTTGGAATCACAATCTCTATTGGCACGGCGGGCGGGAAGTGAAGGTCTTTTTGCCCGGCAAAGAGCCCAATGCCGAGTGGACTCGCCCCTTGGACTACTGGAAGGGCCTGGGATTCGACCAGGAGAGCCTCATCGCCGACCCGCAATTCGTCGATCCCCGGCGGCACGACTACCGTCTCAAGCCCGGCTCTCCGGCGCTGGCGTTGGGATTCGAGCCGATCGACCTGAGCACTGTCGGGCCGCGGCGGGGAGCGGGCCGGTAATTGAGGGCCGCATGGTAGCAAGAAATGGGTCGGTCACCCATGATGACTCTTCGCGCAACAAAGCGACACGGCGAGGCCATCGAGCTATTTGCGGGGGAACAAAGGGGACGTTCTACGTTACTGCGAAAAAACGAGAATGTCCCCTTTGATTTACCCTTCAGCTTGTCGCGGCTGGTGGAGGTGACCAGCAGCGGCCAGGTGGTCTACAAAGCGGAGAAGGACGCTTGTCGGCCTTTCCCGAATCCGGAAGACGCGGGTCTGGCCCGGGGACCGAAGCGGAATTTCCAGATTCTCTCGCCGCTGGATTTCTTGGCGGAATTTACGCAGCACATTCCGGCCAAGGGCTCGCATCTGATTCGGTATTACGGTTGGTATTCGAACAAGGCACGCGGAGTGCGTGCCAAGGCGGCGGCCGCGGCCGTGTCGGCAGAACGGTCGGCAGTGCCGGCCGGCGGGGAGGCCGCCAGCGTCCAGACGCGGAGCCGCTCGAGCCAGACCTGGGCGATGCTGATCAAGCGGGTGTACGAAGTCGACCCGCTGGCTTGTTCTCGTTGCGGGGGCCGGATGAAGGTGATTGCTTTTGTCGAACCGCCGCAGCAGGAGGTGATTGAGAAAATCCTGCGTCACTGCGGCTTGTGGGATCCGTCGCCGCCACGGGGCCCGCCAGCCGGAGAGGGGTCGGTCCACGACGACGAGCGCCAGGAACTGACGTACGTGGACGAAGACACTTTCTGGGCGACGTTCTGATTTTGCCCGCCGCACGCGTGGGCGCGGGCACGGTGCGTTCCCCTGGCGGGATTTGCCGTTGATCTGCGGCCGCGTGAGGCGCGACGCATCCTTTCGAAGGCTCAGACGAACCTGCTGGTCCGCCTGCGAGTGCGGGCGGGGGTGTCGGAAGTCGAAGGCGGCCATGGCCGCCTTCGACTTCCGACACCCCCTTGACTCCCCAGTTCTTCGGGGCTAGACTCGGCCCTTGTGCGAAATCAATTTTCCTATCACTTTCGTGTCTTTTTCTCTGGGATGAGCCCTTTTCTCGGCCGGCCGCGCGGCCGGATGGTCAGGTCAAGTGCAAGTCGCTTCGCCAACCGATCCACCCACGACGCATCGCCAAAAGGCAATCCCGTCTCGA
>JAAYEH010000349.1 GCA_012728855.1 Rhodopirellula sp.
CGCGACTTCGGTGGTCCTTGGCTAGGTTTGCAACTCGTCGAACAACTTGGGCTGAAAGATTTTCTCGATCGCACGATTCCCGACGGTCGCGAGGAAATCCCTTGGTCGTTGATGGCATTGGTGCTAACCCAAGTTCGCCAGTTATTGACGTAAGTCGTTGCGCCGCAACGCGCGGTTCTTGAAAGTCTTCACTACGCACCATTCGTTAGAGGTAGTGTTGGCAAGTTGAGTTTCAGGTGTGCAAGCAGGATGGATTGATGGTCCGTCGGTTGCGTGACACAACGCCGACGAATATCGGGGCCATCACGCGTTGGCAACACCACATCGACCAATTGAATCTTGCCCAACTCCTCGAACACGCGACGCGGTTCATGTCCCAGACCGGCCCGTTGGCAACGCTGACTCAGCGTTTTCCAGAGAACGTAGGCCAGAAAGCAGACCAGGATGTGGGCCAAGACTCGCTCTTCCTTCTGATGCCAAATCGGACGCAACCTGAGGTCGCTTTTCTGGACGCGGAATGCCGCTTCCGCCTCGGTCAACTGGATGTATGCCTTCCAAAGTTCTTCGTCACTCCAATCCCTCACGTTGCTGCGGAGAAGATAGCAACCCTCGCTTAACGCCGCCCAGTCACGCCATTGCTCAATCTTTTCCCAATGCAACGATACACGACCGTCCGTCAACGTCTTGACTTCCGTGTGAAACAAGCCCGCCGCACGACTATTCTGCCCCATCAATCGTCCCAGCCGTTGCGCAATGACCAGCGGCTGTTGACGTTGCCTTTCACATGCGGCTGCGATTCGTTGCAACCCTTCCTCGATTCGCCGCTCGAAACGATCGTGCATCGCCTTTTCCTTCTCACGGCGGTCGCGACTCCGGCAAAGGACGAAGGTTTCGTCGCCATCCGGCGACGGACACAGCTTGACCTCCAGGCCGTCGCGGATCGAACGCCAGTCTTCCGACAGAAGCTCACGCTCAAACTGCTTGAGCATGCTCTTCGGCGTCCCTACGATGTAGCGCCGTCCACTCTGCTTCAAAAAGGCGATGTTCTCGGCCGACACCATGCCGCGATCACCCACCCAAATGCGATCGGCACGGCCGTAACGCCGCTCCATCGTCTCGACAATCTCTTGAAGCGTCGTCACGTCCGCACGGTTTCCCGCGAAAACTTCGTAGCCAAGCGGCATTCCACACTTGGAGACGACCAAACCGATGCAGACTTGTTTACAGTCGGGCCGGTGGTCGCGTGAATAGCCGCGTTGGGCCAGCGGATTCCTCTCGGCCTGCCCCTCGAAATAGGTGCTGGTCACGTCATAAAGCAACAAGTCGTACTCGATGCCGAACAGCTCGCCCAAGCGGTTTTTCAAAAACGTTTCCAAGGCTTCCTTATGCGGCAGAATCGCGTCCAACGCGCGGTAAAGACGTTGCTCGTTGATTTTCTCCGGCGAAATGCCCAACAGATCGGCTAGCGCGCTCTGGGCATAGAAATGTTCGGCGATATGCAGTTCGCTCGACGGTTCGCAGAGACGGCAGAGGATTAGCACCAATGCCATCAACGACCAAGGGATTTCCTCGCGACCGTCGGGAATCGTGCGATCGAGAAAATCTTTCAGCCCAAGTTGTTCGACGAGTTGCAAACCTAGCCAAGGACCACCGAAGTCGCG
>JAAYEH010000350.1 GCA_012728855.1 Rhodopirellula sp.
CTGAGGGCCGCTCGTCGGCGGACGCGCACGGCAGGGACGATCTTCCCATTGGGCACGATCCGCCGCCGTGGCGTACGGTGAAGCAAGGAGAACCTCGAGCCAACTCAGCGGCGTCTCCTTACTCACCCTCGCTTGCAAGGTGCCCTGTACGTGCCCATGGCCGGCGTGCGGCAGGCGGTCAACTGCGCCAGCGTCCGCCGCAAACCCAACGGCAGCGATTGGCGGCTCTCCGCATACGCCGGACCATGGGTCCGCAAGACATCCGCCACCCGCAGACCTGAGCCGCTTAGCGCTGCCGCCTCGGGGGCCGCTTCCTGCGGCTGGCATTCCCCGTAGCGTCTTTCGTATTCCTGTTGGCCAAGCGCTTCGATCCAGGATCCGCCGCCTCCGCACGTTTCGAGGAACTCCCGAAGGAAGGCGTCCGGCTCGACGGTTCCCCCGGACTCGGGCACTGCTTCACTGGCAGCCAGTCCAGTGGGCTGGGGGCTGACTGCAAATGCGGCCGGCGGACATGCAGATAGATCAACGTGCTCGAAAAGCAGGAGTGGCCCAACAGCCGCCCGATCGTCAACAGGTCCACTCCCGCTTCCAGCAGGCCGGTGGCGTACGAATGCCGCAGCGTGTGGGGCGTGATCCGTTTGGTGAGGCCCGCTTCGGCCGCCGCCGACTTGCAGGCCCTCTGGACTACCGAGGGATTCAAGGGCCGCTCGCGGTCGGTCCCGGGAAACAGCCACGTCTTGGGGCGTTGCTTCCGCCAGTAATCGCGAAGGCACTCCAGCAGCCGCGGCGAGAGCGGCACCAGCCGCTCCTTGGCTCCCTTGCCGCGGGCCAACGCCATGAGGCCGCACCGACAGGACGTGACTGCCGTAATTCGGATGGACGTATTCGCTGAGCCGGTCGAAGGCCCGCTGGAGAGATTCGGGTCGTGTAGCAGCCAATGCCGCATCAGAGGCATGTTCGACCAGTTGCTCCTCTGTTTTGGTTTGGAGCCTTGGTAGGACGCGATTCATCAGAGTGCGAATCGCATCCGCCATGGCATTAGCGTCCCAAGGACCTTCTTCCCGGCACGACAGGACTGTGGCGGCCGTCCGGAGGGCATCAAGTTCCTCTATCTGACTTCGCAGGATGAGTGCGCTCAGATGAAGATCGCCCGAATTCGCGGCGTCGTCGAGCGCTGCCTCAAGAAGAAGCCAGCGGGGCCACACGCACGCTTTGAGCAGGGGTTCGATCTTCTCCTGCATGAACTTGGAGGAGGACACCCGCCCTCCAGCCAACTGTAATGCGACGAGGATGCGCTGAATATCGGAGCAGTCGCGTACCGGCGGCGGGGCTTGGCGCCCTTTCTGTCGCTCCTTCGCAAGCTCATCGAGGCGCTGTGTCGCGTCGCCGAGGTGGCCGTCCCAGATGGGTCGCCAGGGTCGGAAGATGGGTGTGGTCAGCATACTTGCCTCGTAACATGGCCCTGCTGTGGCGAACGACAATGTTGACCGGGCCGCGCCGGATCAACCTAACCATTCAGATGGACTGTAACGCGGCTCCGGTCCAACATTTGGTTCGCCGAGTTTAGGAGATAGCAATGCTAACCGCCTCGTTGCTTCTTGCTGAGTTGCAAGGCCGCATAACGTGCGCGGCTGTTGGAGTTGACATCAACCCCTTCGGTCTGGGTCCAGGCAAGGAGTTCTCCAGGATCGACGTGAATTTTGATGGCCCGCCCGCCATCGGCGGCTACGCCATCGCAAAACTCTTGGGCACCTTTGAGAAAAGTGTCGTAATCTGAGTCATCTGGAATGTCGGCACTGATCCGGCAGTATTCCGGCCAGTTTTCACGAGAGACGAAACAGAGGGCGATTTCTGGTGTCATCGAAATGTGCCTCGCATTTGGAATGTGGCGTTTGTTCCGGCGAACGACACGGATCAGAAGGCGGCGACGATTTCGGCCGGCCAGCGCGCTGGACCCAATCGCCGCTCTTCTGCATCCGATGGTTAGGCGGTTGGGTAATGTTCAGCATATTGTGGAGCAGAGATATGAAACTGAATAGCGATCTCGGTGGTGCAGGCGGGGCACAAAAGAATGGTCCGTTGTCTGGATTCTCTTGGTGCCTTTCCAGGCTGAAGGATCGACTTGATGTTCTTCTGATAGCAATGTGTGCAAAGCAAATGTGGTGGCTCCGATCGAGCCTCCGATTTCTTCAGCGCGTAAACAAGAGCAGGCGAGTTCCATGGTTTTGCAAGTTGATAGCGTGCCTTCTCTGCATCCCATGCTTTCAGTTGCATGATCTCCTGTTCAAGATCGGATATTTGGCGCAGGAGCGTCGCATGTTGCGATTGAACTTCGATTGCAGCCGAATAAGCGGAAAAAACGGCCGCACTAAGTTCGGCGACCTTGGCGGTGGCGTCCGGGGATTGCGTGAACTCCTTGAGCGCCTTCACGCCGTCAGACGCGAGCTTGAGAGCGGATACTACGGATGTCATTGTGGCGAGTACGCTCATGTTTTAACGCCTAACGTTAAGGTTTCTATGCTGCTCGCTCCCGCCAAAGAGTCCCCATCGATAAACGCGTGGCCGGGAGCGAGCAGCATAGAAACCAGTTGAACGAAACCGCGGAGCCGGAAGCGGGTAAGGGCCTTC
>JAAYEH010000351.1 GCA_012728855.1 Rhodopirellula sp.
AAAAAACGCCCTCCGAAGAAGTCCTAACGAATTACCCACAAGCCCGGCTCAACAAACTATTTCGCAAAAAAACCGGGAATCTTGCCATGACGCTCTTGACTGTTCATAGTAGGTCTTTTCTTCACCCCAATCGCTCGCGGAGAACCTTCTGCAATTCCACGCCAAGCTGGTCGCTGCGGCCGGTGCCGCTACGGTTGGGAAACACGGCAATGCCCACGGTCAGACGATTGGCAGCCTGCGAGTCGGGCCGGAGAGCCGCCAGGATCTTCTCGCGAACCGCCGCCATCGATAAAGGCAGATTCCCCGACAACGCAACGGCATCGTCGACCCTGACCTGGCCCGTGGCCACCTCGACTAACCGCACGAGTGCCTTAGGTTGCGTCGGGAGAACCGTGTTGTCGTCCACGACAAGGTAGAGGAGGTAATCGGCCCCGGCGAACTTGCCCAGTGCAATCATGTCGTTGGTGTCGGCACGGTTGCCCAGGGCAATGGCATGTTCCTTCATGACTGCCTGAAGAGTCTGCCGATCCACCAGTTGCAGAAACGGCTGGTTTCCCAACTCGATCATCAGCAGGTCTTCCAGGATCTGCCGGTCGTGCCCGCTGGACTCATGCACCACGGCCACCACGGCCAGCCTGGGCAGTGCGTCGGTCGCCGACCGTACCGGCGGCGCCGGCGCGCTCTGTGCCGCGGCTTGACTGATGACCAGCAAGACGATGGCTTTTGAAACTGCCGCGGTCAGCGCCTGGTATCTCATGATGCAGCCTTGCCGGCGCGGTTTTCGCGGAGCGCGCCGAATCGTGGGTGATCGGAATACGGCATCTCAAGGACTTTCCAGAAAACGAATATCGACAGGAGGTGTCTCGGTGATGGCTTCGACCAGGATTTTGCCATAGCCGAGGCAGTCCCTCCCGGCATTTCCATTGACGCGACAGAATAGGGCAAGGCCCTCCTCTGCCTTGATACTGTCGCAACGATAGCCGGATCGGGGTGCCTCCTTCATGGTCTCATAGGACACGCCCGACGGCGGCCTGGCGAAGCCGAAGTCGTTTCCGTAGCGGTGAAACTCGAAATAGGGCGCATCGCCGAACAGGCCGGTTCCGCCGGACTTCTGCCAGATTTGCCAATCATGGGCGAAGTGCTTCGTGCCTGTCCAATGCGATAGGGCAACACGTTGCTGCTCGACTCCGTCCCCCTCAAGGTTGCGGGTGCCGTTGGGGTTGAACGCGCACTTGAGAATCACATATCGCTTGCGGAATAACCGAACGTCGATTTGTTTCGTAGAAGCATTGCCGCCGAGACAGTCGAGGTGGATCCATTGGGTAGCGTAGCCTGGGCAGTGGAAATACAGATAGCGCTCCGCCGGCACCGCCGCCAGGTCGACTTGCACGGTCCCAGGAAGCCTTTTCTGCAGTACCTGATTTCTCCCCAGCGTCAGCGTAATCTCTGCCTTCGCGCCGTCTTCCAGAGAGAGGTTTACCGACAGAGACGTCGCGACGGGCTCCGCCGCGGGCGCGAGTTCGGCCCGAGAGGCGGCGGACGACGCGGGCCCGGACCCACCCGTCACCGTGCTGGCTGGCAGCGGCGGGCCGCCGTGGCAGTAGAGCCCCCGGCTGGTGGCGACGTAGAGGCGACCATGGGCCTTGAGTACGGCGAGGAACGGGTTGCCGTCCTGATAGGCGAGCCACTTCACTTGGCCGGTCGCGCGTTCGACCTCGTACAAGCCGCTGGCGGTCGGCACCCAGATGCGTTGGTCGTCCCAGGCGGGCTCGCCGATTAGCGTTGGCACCGGCACAGCGGCCGTAACGGTCTGGTCCGCCTTGACGAAATGGAACTGCGACTGATCGGCCACGCCGCGAACCAGGAGCGTCTCACCGCCGCTGGAGATGACAAGCTGGGGGGAGTCCTCGACTTGATACCGCTGCCAGGCGCCGTCTTGCGGAGACCACCCGTACAGACCGGTCAAGTAGGGGCGATTGTTGTTGTATTGAAAGTATTTGCCCGCGTACAAACGCGGAGTGACTGCGTCCCATTGCAGCCGGCGGACATACTGGACGGGTTCCTGCTCCCGAGTGGCATCGCGGCTGGAAGGCGCCAGCACAGAAATGCTATCGGTGGCGGGATCGAGAACGGCGATGCCCGTTTGCGTTGAACCTTGGAACGAGAAGAATATCTGTCCCCCTCCTTCACAGACGTCGATGACTCCGCGGCCCGGAAAGGAAGCGTTGCTGCCGTCGTAGAGTTTGAGCAGTTCGCCGTTGGCATCGTGCTGGAACAGACCACGATGACCGCCGAAGAACACGGCGTCTGCCGTGGCGGCCACGCCGCCGGCGCCGTTCGGGCGGTCGGATACTCGTGAGACTTCATGGCGGATGGGATCGTACGACATGCAGTATTTGTTTCCGTACGGGCTGAGGGGCACGAACCATAGTCTTTCCGCCGTCGCAGCCATCCGCACCCCCGTCAGTCCGGCGTAGTCGGATCCCAGAAGCGACGCCTCGTCCTGGATGAAACGCAGATTGCTCATGCCGGGCAATGCCTTGCCGGAGAGGCGGGCCAAGAGTTCCTCCCGTTTCGCACAAACCTGGGGCCAGCCGTTGTGACGCTGCCAGTGCTTGCCGGCGGCCGCAATGTAGACGTCGCAGATTTCAAGCGACTTCTCTTCTTCCCCCGGTCCAAGGGCGCGGGTGACGCAATGTTCGTACAGCCAACCGATCGGGTTGTCGAAATCGCCGAAGCGCCCGACTTTCATGAAATGTTCTGCCCCGGCCAAGGCGGTCTGCTTTGCCTCTTCGCGGAGCCCCAGGAACTGGCAGGCTTCGATTCGGAGTCGGTAGATGTTGTTCAGACTCTCGCGATAGGGATCCTTGCATCGCTGGTAGGCCGCCTCCATGACGGCAATGGCCTCGTCGAAGTTTTCCAGGGCAGCGGCGTCCTTTCCTGCCCAACAGAGTAGTTCGCCCATCGCTCGCTGGGCGGCAAACTGGGCCACCGGGTCGGAAGAATCGAGAAAGGGCGTCAGGAGTGTCTTGTATTGCGCGAGCGGGCCGTTGCGCGTGAGCTTCGGTGGAAACAAGATGAGCGCGGCGTTCGGGTCTTGGTCGGCGCGGGAAAGTGCGGCTTCGAGCCGGCGGAAATCCGTGTTGTCGTCGGTTCCCACGGGCGCGGTCAGCGCAACCTTGATCCAGGGGAAGTCCCGCACGCCCTTGAATTGATGGGGATGATCGAGCGTGTACTGGGCCATTTCCTTGGCGCGGGCCGGAGCCACTGCCATGAGCGGTCGGATGCACAAGCAGAAGGTCGCGGCGCGATCGAGGGTGGGCTCGATGTTCAGGGCCCGCTCCACCAGACGCGAACCGGCAACCCATTGAGCCACGCGGGCGCTTCGTTGGGCGCCCGAGACCCCGGAGTTGTTATAAAACCAACGGTCAAAGCCGATCAGACAGACTCCCAGGTAGGTCATGGCTTCGGGTTCACTGTCGTCCAGGAGCAACACGTTTTCCCATGCCCGAATCAGCTCATGCTGGTTCAGTTCGCTCGTCGATGGCAGGTTGGGGGCAAGTCCCATGCCCCAAGTCTCAATTGGCTTGGGCATGAGGTACAATGCCTGGCGTCGCCACAGTTCCTTTTCCGGCACCGTACTGGCGGACACCGGCTGCCGGCGGAGTTCCTCGATCTTCCGCATCATCTCGGCGGCCGCCGCCTCGACTGCGTCGGAACGGAACGTCTGGCTGAAGTGGCTGACGCGCCCTTGCAGCCGCAAATCCAAGTCGAGCTTTACCTCCCACGGCTTTTCCGGCTCGTACACTCGGCTGACGTCGTTCATGTTCCCCGAGATCACCAGATCGGCAGGCGGAAGCTTCTCGACAGCGCCGTCTCGAACCAACCCGGCTCGGCCCAGGTCAACCTCGTCGAGCAAGACTCTCGGATATTCGCGCTCCAACACAACTGCCCATGTTTCCTGGCTCAACCTCTCGCGGAGGGCCTTCTGTAAATCCAGGCCAAGCTGGTCACTGCGACCGGTGCCGCTGCGATTGGGAAACTCGGCAATGCCCACGGTCAGACGATTGGCAGCCTGCGAGTCGGGCCGGAGAACCGCCAGGATCTTCTCGCGAACCGCTGCCATCGATAAGGGCAGATTCTCCGACAACGCGACGGGATCGTCGACTCTGACCTGGCCCGTAGCTACCTCGACTAACCGCACCAGCGCCTTACGTTGCGTCGGGAGAACCGTGTTGTCGTTCACGACAAGGTAGAGGAGATAATCGGCCCCGGCGAACTTGCCTAGTGCAATCACGTCGTTGGCGTCAGCCTGATTGCTCAGGGCGATGGCATGTTCCCTCATAATCGCCCGAAGGGCCTGCCGATCCACCAACTGCAGAAACGGCTGGTTTCCCAATTCGATCATCAGCAGGTCTTCCAGGTTTTCACGGTCCTGTCCGAGGGACTCCTGCACCGCGGTCACCACGGCCAACTTGGGCAGCGATTGGATCGTCGAGGAAGCCGGCGACGGTTCCGACGCGCTCTGCGCCCGGGCCGAACCGCCGGCTGGCATGAGCAACGCCGCCCAGATTCCCCACAAGCCCAGGTAGCGCATCATTTCCGCTTGTCCTCCTCGGCCTTTCGGCGAATCAGGGCATCGCACGCTTGAATGCCGGCCCCTTCCAGCGCGGCCTTGGCCGCCAGAGCCTCGGCCAGGTCGGCCGCAGCCGCCACGCCGCATTCGCTGGTGGCGATCGTCCGGCCGGGCACCGGGATCAGAGACAATTCCACGCGGGCCCGGCAACTGGTCAGGCCGTGCAATTGGGCGGCGAACGCGCTCATCCCCTCGCCTTCCAGCAGGAAGTCGACCCTCTGGTCGCCATACTTGCCCGTCTGGAGGAGCGACTCCTTCCAGCCGATCACGGGCTCGGCCGGCGCAATCACCGTCAGCCCCAGGCTACGGAGCCTGGCGAGGATGGCCGTCTGCGCGGCCGGGTCGCGCAAGGGACGCTCGATCACGGGGCGCGCGATATGGTCTTCCTCCACGCGCAGCAGCACCACCTTGCCTCGCAGGGGTTCGGCAAGTTTGCGCAATTCGGCCAGCGCGGAATCGTCGCTTTCCGCCTTTGGGCTTTGCAGCTTCCGGATGCTCGTCGTCAGCGGAAGGCTCAGCCTTTCCAGCACGGTTTCGAAACCGCTCTGCGCGTCGGCCTTGGCCGAAACCGTGGTCTGCTCGGTGGTTTCCACGTCGACGACTTTCAGCACTAGGTAGAAAGTCTGGCCGATCTTGCTTGCCCTGCCGACCATCACGTACTCGGCGGAGAGAAACTTGCCCAGCCGGCTCGCCGAAGCGTTGTCGACCATGCCGCTCAGGGCGATTTGGTGTTCCTCGGCCACCTTCTGGATTTGCTGACGATCCACGACCGTCACGCCCGGCAGCGACGAGACCGTCATGTTAAGGTGATCCGTGATCGCCCCGCCCTCAACATCGACGTCCTTGAGAACCTCGACCTCAAAGATCGCCACGCGGAGGGGACGAGGCGTGTTGGCCTCAGCCCCTGGCTTATTCGGCGCAGCGGCATGCACCACTCCGCGGCCATCGGCGCCAAGGGCCAGCAGCCAGAGGCTCGCCAGGCCGATCCAGGTTTTCGCACGCATCCACCTGCGATTGGTTCCTGCGGTCTTCATTGCTTTGCTCCCGGGGGCGTTTCCCCCAAAAAAACGTTCCACTCGGTAAACAGTTTCATCAAACGCAGTTCCGCTGCCGGCGAAGAGGGCAGGGAATCCTCGGGCCACCAGATGACACCGGGCCGGGTCGACGGTTCCGGCTGGCGATCCAGTCGCAGCCATCTCCACGCGTCCAAGATCGGATGGTCGCCGAGGATCAACAGCGGCGTTGCCTTGTCGATCCGCGGCTCGAAAGTTCGCTCGGCGTCAAGCCGGTGCAACAAGTCGGAGGGTGGCGCGCCCCCGCGGAGATCGAGCACGTAACCGCGTACGCCGCGCGGTGCCGTTGCTGCCGGCTCCACTGCCTGTGCATAGGCGGTTTCTGCCGCCTTCGAGGCCGCCGCCAACACCGGACGCTGGTCGACGTTGATCTGGCCGGCCGCCGGATAGAGGAGGCGCCACCGGCCGTCCAGCGTACGGGCCTGCTCCGCTCCTCGAGCCGCTTCGGCCAACAGTCGCAGGAGCAATTCATCGGCCGCGGCACAACGTCCGAGTTGATCCTGCCAGGGGAGGTAGCTCAATACGATCCGAAGCGATTCTGCACCTTCTTGCGGCGGATGGATCTCTTCCACCAGCGGATAAGCATTCCCGTCAATCCACGCCAACCGGTTTGCAATGCCCGGCCAGGGAGTTGCGTAGCGGCAGAAATGGGGTGGCAAAGGCCACTGTTGAGTCCGCAAGTCGGCCAGCGCGGCGGCCGCGTCTTTCGGCAAGACTGCGATGCCGCCAGGCGGCGTCGTCGGGTCGCCGAACCAGTCGGCCTCCAATACCAAGAGGTTGGTTCGGTAGCGGACGGCAAGACGCCCCATCTCCGCCGGGCCGCTGCCGGCGGCCTTTTGTCCTACGATCAACAGCGACGACTTGTCCAGCTTCCGCCACGGCCGGCCTGCAAGCGATTCCGGCCCCGGCAGTCGCTCGACCGGCAGCCCCACGGCCTCCAGCCAGGCATGGAACCAATCGGGAACACCCACCGCGACAAGCTGTGTCTTCTCGGCCCGCCGAAACTCCGGATGCATCTCCCAGGCGATCCAACCTTCCGGATAGACGACCATTTCACCGAGAACGGATTCCTGGTTCGAAACCCGCACGACACGAAAGACGATCGGCGCCCGAACCGCCGGCGCCACGAGCTTGACTGTGCCGTGGTTCGCGTCTGCCGATTCTCCCCAGAGGCGGCCGTAGGCCAGAATCGCCACCGGCCCGGCGGGGACGCCGCGATCGCCGGGCACGGCGAGCGTCACGTTCTGTCCGCTGCGGGCGAAGGCGATGACAGGCGTTTCGGCCGGCTGCGGCCGAGCCGGCACGGCCAGGCACAGGGTCAATAGGATATCGGTAATCGGTGTCACGGTAGATCAACCGTTCTCAGTTCGTCTGTTCTTCGCGGAGCGGCCACGCGCTGGCATCGACATTCACCAGGCAGTCGTTCCATGCCAATTGCCCCAAGGAGGTTTGCCGCGAGCCGACATGGCGGCGGCCGACGACGGCCGCACTCTGGTCCGGGCCGGTCTGCAAACCGTCGGCGGCCAGCGCATATTGGAGCTGCACCCCGTCTTCGGTCACGGTGGAGAGCAACCGCAGGCGAGCGGAGCCCATCGCCGCCGACCGTGGCAGTTCGATGACCGCCGGGGCGTTGCTACGGCACACGATCGCGTACGTCTTCCCCTCACTCGGTTGACAGCCTTCGGCTGCGTTGAGCCGGAGGACAACGGCGATGGGCTCTTGGAGTTCTTCTCCCGGCTCGGCCGGAGCCACCTGGATCGTCGCCTCGTCGGCCGCATACCAGCTCAACGGCCCCGCCACCGACTCATGGAGCGCGAAGGCCCGAGCAATCTCGCGGCGCTCCTCCGGCGTGACGATGGCTACCGATTGCGGCAGGTCGGGAGTCTTGCCCGGCGGCGCGATCGCGTTTGCCGACGGCCAGTCCGTCGTCACCAGCGCGCGGTTGCCACGCAATAAAGCGTCCAGGTAAAACCCCGAGGCCACCAAGACACCGCCCAGCACGGCCGCCGCCGCCAGGCTTACCGGCCGCCAGAGGGTATGCGAGACACTGCTCGCGGAAGGTACCGGCGGAGCGACGACGATGGCTCGCGGGGGCTCCTGACGCCGCCAAGGCGCTAAGGTTTGACGCAGCTTGAGCATGTCTCGCAGCCGCCGGCATGATTCGGCGTCTTCCAGTGCTTCGATGAGCACGAGGCCGGCCTGGTCGGCGGGCAACTCGTTGTCGACGAGTTGGGACAAGAGGATTTCCCGTTCTTCCGCGGCACTCACGTTGTGTCTCCGGTAAAATAGCGGTTCATCTGTTCCATCAGGATCTTCCGCGCACGATAAACTCGCGAGGCGATCGTGCCGCGCGGGAGATTCTCGATCGTGGCCACCTCGTCGTAGGTGTAGCCGTCTAATTGCGTGAGCACGAATGCCGATCGGCATTCATCCGGCAAGGCGGCCACCAGACGCATGGCCACAGCGTACGACTCGGTTCGCTCGGCGCTTTCGGCAGGGTTGGATTCGATCCTCTGCAATGAGCCCGCGGCGTCGTTCCAGTCGGTCCGGCCGCGGTCCAAATTGCGGTTCTTTCGCAGGTGGTCGTGGGCACAATTGATGGTGACGCGATGGAGCCAGGTGGCCAGAGTCGACCGGCCGTCGAACTGCTCCGCTCCCCGCAATGCCTTGACGCAGGCATCCTGGGCCACCTCCCTCGCGGCATCACAATCGCCCACGATCCGCAGCGCCACGCGGTACATCCGCGAAGCGTGGGCCGCCAGTTCTCGAGCCATCGTCTCTCTCATGAGGGAGTTTCCCTTGCCCGATTCGTCTCACTTCCAGTTAGACGGTCACCAGGGCCAACGATTTCACCGCGTGGCGGTTGCATACAGTTGTTGTTGAGACAGAAGGGGTCAGGCAGGGGTGTCGCCCTTCTGCGGAGTGGCTCCGCCAATCTCGGTCAACCGTGGTGCGCAGCATGCCAGGCGTCGGCCTCGACGGTGCATTGTTCTATCGTCCCTCGGCAACATGGCCGGGTCGCCCCGGGTGATTGCTCACCCGGGGCTCCCACAGATCCGGACGTGCAGATTTCCCGCATCCGGTTCCTCAAGTCGTAGCGCATCGCTGACGGCAAACCGAGTGGATGGCCTTGGCAG
>JAAYEH010000352.1 GCA_012728855.1 Rhodopirellula sp.
ATGATGCTGGCCGGCGGTCTGGCAATCTATAGCCTGCCCATCGCGCAGTACCCCCCCATCGCCCCGCCGTCGATCGCCATCGACTCCTTCTATCCCGGGGCGTCGGCGAAGACCGTCGAAGACAGCGTCACCCAGATCATCGAACAGAAGATGACCGGCTTCGACCGGATGCTGTACATGTCGGCGCAAAGCAGTTCTTCCGGCGCGTCCCGCATTGAACTGACCTTTGCGCCGGGAACCGACCCGGACCTGGCGTGGTCCCAGGTGCAGAACAAACTGCAGTTGGCCATGGCGAGCCTGCCGGAAGTCATCCAGCGCCAGGGCGTGAAGGTCAGTAAGTCGACGCGAAACTACCTGATCATGGTGGGCCTCGTGTCGGATGACGGCAGCCAGGACGGCAATGACCTGCGCGACTATGCCGTCTCCAACGTCGAAAAGGTGATCGCACGGGTTCCCGGCGTCGGCGAAGTGGAGGTGTTCGGATCGCAGTATGCCATGCGGGTCTGGTTGAATCCCGAAAAGCTCACCAATTACGGTGTGACCATCTCGGAGGTCATCGCCGCGTTGCGGGCGTACAACGTGGAAGTCTCCGCCGGCCAATTCGGCGGCATCCCGGCGGTCGACGGGCAGCGGATGAACGCCTCGATCATCGTCCAGAACCTGCTGAAAACGCCCGACGAGTTTGCCGCCATTCCCATCCGCACCAACCCGGACGGATCGGTGGTGCGAATCGAGGACGTGGGGCGGACGGAACTGGGCACTGAATTCTACGATATCGACGGATACTTCAACGGCAAACCTTCCGCCATGCTGGCTATCCGCCAGGCGCCCGGAGCCAATGCACTGGATACCGCCGACGCCGTCAAGGCGACAATGGAGGATTTGAGCCGCTACTTCCCCACCGGGATGAAGGTCGTTTATCCGTACGAAACCACCCCCTTCGTGGAAGTGGCCATTGCCGACGTCGTCAGAACCCTGTTTGAGGCCGTCCTGCTGGTGTTTCTGGTGATGTACCTGTTCATGGGTAACCTGCGGGCCACGCTGATTCCCACGATTGCGGTGCCGGTGGTGGTTCTGGGGACGTTCGGGATCTTGGGCATCTTGGGGTTCTCCATCAACATGCTGACGATGTTTGCCATGGTGCTGGCGATCGGCCTGTTGGTGGACGACGCCATCGTGGTGGTGGAGAACGTGGAACGCGTAATGAGCGAAGAGGGGATCTCCCCCCGCGAAGCGACCCGCGAGTCGATGGGCCAGATCACCAGCGCCTTGATCGGCATCGGCCTGGTGCTCTCGGCCGTGTTCGGCCCTATGGCGTTCATGGGCGGCTCGACGGGCGTCATCTATCGCCAGTTCTCAGTGACCATCATCTCGTCCATGATGCTCTCGGTATTGGTGGCATTGATCCTGACGCCGGTTCTCTGCGCATCGTTGCTGAAGCCGGTGCCGAAGGGACACCAGCCGGCCGAAGGCGGAGTGTGGATCCTCCGCCCGTTCTTCCGCTGGTTCGACCGAGCGTTTTTCTTCAGCCGCGAGCTGTACGTGAAGCAGGTCCACCATGCCCTGACCCATGCGTTTCGTTATCTGGTGATTTTCGGACTGATCGTGGCGTGCTTCGTGTACCTTTTCCGGCGAATGCCGACGGCCTACCTGCCCGACGAGGACCAGGGCATCCTCATGGTCCAGGCCATCTTGCCCGCCAATGCCACGCTCGACATGACGCAAGCGGTAATGGACAAGGTCCGGGACCATTTCTTGAATGATGAAAAGGAATCGGTCGAGTCGTGCATGTCGGTGTCGGGGACGAGTTTCGCGGGGCGCGGCCAGAACATGGGGCTGGCATTCATCAAACTGCGAACCTGGGATCTTCGCAGCCGGCCGGAACTGAAGGCTGGGGCCGTGGCCCAGAGGGCCATGGGCAAGTTTTCACAGTTTCGCGAAGCGATGGTCTTCGCCTTTGCTCCGCCGGCGGTTCTCGAACTGGGCACGGCCAAGGGATTCGACTTTCAGTTGCAGGATCGCGGCGGCTTGGGACACGACGCCTTGATGGCGGCCCGCAACCAGTTGCTGGGAATGGCCGCGCAGGATCGGCGTTTGACGAAAGTCCGACCCAACGGCATGGAGGACGTGCCCGAATACCGACTCGACATCGATTGGGCCAAGGCTGGCGCGCTGGGAGTGCCCATCACCGCCATCCACAGCACGGTCAGCGCCGCGTTCGGCAGCGCCTACGTCAACGACTTCATCCAAGGCGGGCGGATCAAACGCGTGTATGTCCAGGCCGACGCCCCCTTCCGCATGCTCCCCAAGGACGTCGAGAAGCTTTACGTCCGCAACACGGCCGGCAAGATGGTGCCCTTCACGTCCTTCGCCACCGGCTACTGGACGACCGGCTCTCCGAAGCTGGAACGCTACAATGCCTTCCCTTCCATTAACATCCAAGGGGAGGCGGCGCCGGGTAGAAGCTCCGGCGAGGCGATGCAGGCGATGGAAGATCTGGCCGCCAAGCTGCCCCAGGGGATCGGCTTCGATTGGACCGGCCTCTCCTACCAGGAGCGGATGTCCAGCTCGCAGACAGGGCTCCTCTACTCGTTCTCCGTCCTGGTGATCTTCCTCTGCCTGGCGGCGTTGTATGAGAGTTGGCCGGTGCCGATCTCCATTCTGCTGGCCCTGCCGCTAGGGGCCATCGGCGGCGTCTTGGGTTCGAGCTGGATGGGCCTGCCCAACGACGTCTACTTCCAGATCGGAATGCTGACAACGCTGGGCCTGACCACCAAGAACGCCATCCTCATCGTGCAGTTTGCCAAGGATCGGGTGGAAGAAGGGATGGAACTGATCCCGGCGACGCTGGAGGGCGCCAAGCTCCGGCTTCGCCCGATCGTGATGACCTCGCTAGCGTTTGGGTTCGGCGTGTTGCCGCTGGCGCTGGCCAATGGGGCCGGGGCCGGAGCGCAAAA
>JAAYEH010000353.1 GCA_012728855.1 Rhodopirellula sp.
CAACCTGCTCCGGGGCCAGGGGTTTCGACACGGAATCGCGCAACTCCGCGAGAATTCCCGTCACGATGGGCTCAATGACGTCGTTTCCCAGGGTATCGCAACCGGCGGCCAGCCAGGCACACAGCAGAGCCGCAACTACGGAGGGAAGTCTCAGTGAGTTATGGCTCATTGCAGCACCTCTTCCACCGAATGCGTTTTCGCCTCGAGATCCGCTTTGATGACGTAGCGGCAGCCGGGCTGAAAATCGTGGGCGAATGAGACGACAGAAAGTTCAACCGGCGTCAGGAATTCCACCACATGCATGCCCGCGGGAACGGCATGCCACTTCGGGCTGGGCGATTCGCCGAGGCATGTGCTGTCGCAAGA
The DNA here is from genome assembly GCA_012728855.1 of Rhodopirellula sp. Taxonomy (GTDB): domain Bacteria; phylum Planctomycetota; class Planctomycetia; order Pirellulales; family Thermoguttaceae; genus JABWBD01. Next base: position 367 of record JAAYEH010000353.1, read on the forward strand.
GACAACGGCTGCGGGCCACGACAGAACGCGAACGTACGCCTGCGGCGCAGAGGAGCTGGACGAGAAGCCTCCTTCCTCGCACGGTACTTGTTCGTTGGGGGAGTGTTTCGAAGTCCGCGGGGCCGATGGACTTTGGCCAATGGGATACGCGTACACGATTAGTTCCGATGACCCGCTGCCCCTGGCCCGGCTTTGATGAAATCCCGCCATTCCCAGGAGAACGGCTATCGCCAGGACGATCACGACGCTGATGAAGCTCCGGGAACTGCGTGGCGTGCCGGCGGGGTAGGGCACGCACCTTGGTGTGGGAATTCCTGGCGCCGGCACCGGCGGCGTGGGACGGTGCACCCTCGCGGGCACGGCCGTCCCCCGAGCCGCGCCCGCGCCAGGCACAGGCGCGTGTGGCACGTGTCGTGTACCGGGCGTGGCCGAGGAAGCCGATGTCTGAGATGACGGGACCGTCGGTTGAATCTGTTGCGGCCCCGGTCCTTGTCGATGTGGGGTGACGGTCGGAGACACCGGGGGAAGCGGCGACGGCTGGGGATTGACCGGCACCAGCGGCATCAACGTGTCAAAAGCCTTCTTAACCGCCTGCATTTCCGCGATCACGTGATCCTTATCCACCGCCCTGGCAGACAACAAAAGCTGGGCCTGGGCGTCCTTCAAGCGCTGCTGCAAAACCCCTTGAAGGTCCTGCAGCGACGCCGGCGGCTTCGCCAGACCCAGCTGCTTCAAGGCTTCCTGCCTCGTCACGGCCCGCTCACCCCTCAAACACCAGCGTGCCGGTGGCCAGCTTCGTAAACGTGCGGCGGACCAGCTCGCCATCCCCCAGGAAACGGTAATGCACAAAACCGTCCGTTTCGCTCGCTACCTGGCAGAGGAAGGCTTCATCAACCTCGTGCCGGTTGCGGGCGATCCCGAAACACTCGATCATGACGCCCATCGACTTGAGTTCATCGGCGAGACGGAGCGCCCCCGGCTGCGACTGATCCTGTCCGTCCGAGTACGCAAGCACTCTCACCAACACGCCGTCGGCGTGGACCCAGTCCTCGCGGCGTACGAGGTTCAAGGCCATCTTTAGGGCAGGCGTGATGCGGGTCCCGTATCCGGAGAGGGTTTTGAGCTTTGCCAGCGCATCACGAATTTCACGGTGTTGCTCATAGACGTTGGCCGGTTCGCAGCACAGCGTCGCGCGGTGGCTGTACCCGATGACTGCCACGTAATCCTGGGGCCGCTGCTGCCGTTTGATCTCCAGATATTCCTCCGTGGCCTCATGCATGTGGTCCCGCTTTGTTTTCTTCGCCTCGAAACCCTGTTCATCCATGCTCGGACTGGCGTCGTTGAGCAGGATGTCCACGCACGTATCGTTCGGGTCGAGGATTTCCATGGGGTTGGCAAAACGCGTTCGTTCACGGTCGCTCATTTCCAAGTCTCCTTTTCTTATTGCTTGTTCGAGGTTACGCGGGGTGGACTCCGTATCTGCAGGTGGTCACACCCCGCACAACCCCAATAGGCGCCATGGGCGTTGAAGAAGTACGTTTACGCGACGCGATCCTTTTGCACGGCATCCCGGGCGTCAATCTGTTCGGCAATCTCGCGGCCGGAAAACAGGTCCCTGGCATGTACGTTCGCGAGTCCGGAGCAGTCCATGGCAAACTCCACCTCGATCCGCTCCCGCGTGGGTCCCGGAGGCAAATCGCTCAACTGAAACCTGGCGAGAAGACGCGCCTTGTCCGGGTGTTCTTCCGGGTCGCCCTGAAGCACGATGATCGG
>JAAYEH010000354.1 GCA_012728855.1 Rhodopirellula sp.
CCAGTCGGGCGCGCGATACACATTGCCCTGCCGTGAGAGAAACTCGCGGCCGGTCCACCACGCCCGCACTCCGTCGAGCTTCTCGCTCATCCACCAACCGGCCAAGTCGATGTCGTTTTCCCATCGTTCGGCCAGCAGCAGGTCCGGAACGGTAGGCTTGCGCGGGGTTGCAGCCGCCGGGGTTTTCGAGACCAGGCCCCCCAGGCGTTCCTGTTCGGCCTGTTCCCCGCGGAATGCCCGGAGGTGCTTGCACGTGCGGCGCTCGATGGGCAGTGACTGGTTGCGCCAGGCGGGGCACGTGCAGGAGTACACGCCGCCGACGTTCTTCAGGATGTAGGGAGTGCGAGCCGACCCCTGCACTTGGGCCGACTCGCCGTCTTTCAGATCAGGCATGTTGTGGGTCCTTCCTTGAGAAGGGTCTGTTGTCAGTTGTTGGACACGCCGCGGACGACCTTGCGGCGCGAGCCGGTGGGCGCCGCTTCGGGCTGGTAGATCCCCGGCTTGTCGGCGTCCAGGCACCGGCCGCCAGCCCAGGTCCGCAATCGCTCCACAGCCTCCGCTGCCGTAGCCGCCACGGGCACGACGTTTTGGGCCGCCTGGACCAGCGGCACGTCCAGCAACGCCGCCAAGCGGCAGCAGGCTCTGACCTCCGCCCCGGTCCAGTTCTCGTCGGGCGGCAGCGTCTGGTCCCGGTCGATCTCGAACAGGTTCAGGTAGATCTGCCAGATCGCCTGCTTCTGCTCGCGGCCCGGAAAGTCCAGGAAGAACGTCGCATCGAACCTTTCGGCACGGCTGAACTCCGGCGGCAGCTTGGCCACGTCGTTGGCCGTGCAAACCACGAACACGTCGGAATCGTGATCGTTCAGCCAACTCAGGAACGAGCCGAACATGCGGGACGAGACGCCCGAGTCGGTCTGGCCGGAGTTGCCGACGCCGGCGAACGCCTTTTCGACCTCGTCGATCATCAGCACGCACGGCGCCATCGCGTCGGCGATCTGCAACGCCTGCCGGGTCCGCTCTTCGGTTTGGCCGACGAGCGAGCCCATCAGCGTGCCGACATCGAGGATCAGCACGGGACGCCCGGTTTCCTTCCCGAGACACTTGCAGAACTGCGACTTGCCGCAGCCGGGCGGCGACAGCAGCAGCACGCCGCGCGGCCGCTTGAGTGGGTTGTTCCGGCTCGGCTGCAGCAGGGCCCGCTTGGTGAACGCCTTGAGCGACGCCAGGCCGCCCAGGCTGCTGAAATCCTCCGTGCCCCGGTAGAGCTGCATCAGACCGCTTTTCTTTAGCGTTTGGCACTTCAAGTCCCAGACCGCATCGGGCACGATCCGGCCGTGACGTACCAGCGACAGCGAAAACGCCGACTCCGCCTCGTAGCGGGTCAGGCCGGCCGCCGCATCCAGCAGCATGTCCAGCCCGCTGCCTTCCGGCAGTTCGCCGTCTTCGGTGGCAATGCCACGGGCGATCTCGTGCAGTTGCTGGCGGGCAGGCAGGTCGTGTTCCAGCACGACGAACAGCTTCTCCAGTTCGACGGGGATCTGCACGACGGGTGAGAGGATCAGCACGAACGTGCGGTTCTGCTTGCCCTTGGTGATCTGGGCGGCCAAAGCCTGAATGATCTCCGGGCTTTGCAGGAAGCGGTGAAAATTGACCAAAATCAGCAGCGATGCGCCTTCGGACGAGCCGAGGGCATCCAGCGAGTGAATGGCGGCCAACGGGTCGTTGGTGCCCGTATCGACGCTGGCGTCGTTCTGGCGGTGGATGGACAAGCCGCGATTGACGTCCCAGACGACGAGCCGCCACAGTTGGGCGTGGCACATCTGGGCGATTTCGGTCAGGGCGTCCTCGTGCTCGTGGGATTGAACCCACAAGCCCGTGAAGCAAGCGGAGATGTACTCCGCCAAGTGTTGGGAAAGTTGCATCCGCGAAAACTCCTTGTGATTCTGTGACTATGCTGAACCAACCCGCTGCGGCACGGCCTGCGGGCTGGCTGGAGATGGGCTAACGAGGGTCAAGTACCGACCGTCGCCGTTTGCCTGTTGCCTTTGCCGAGCCGGTGATGCCTCCGATTGCTCCGCCTCTTGTTCCGTTGCGAATGTCCTGGTTCTTCCGTCGCCGCGTCGCTGGTCTTGCTGTGAGCCGTCTTCCTCAACCAAGCCATCAGAACGGCATCCATGTCCGCCAGCAGACGGCTCTCCGCCTCCTGCACGGAATCGACGGCCGCAGCGCAGGGCCGCAGGTCGGGCCGGCAAGTGCTGTCCGGGACTCCGTCGCGGAGGCTGGCCAAAGCCAGCTTGGCCAGCGTGCCGAAGCACACCCGGTCTTTCTCGCGTTCGAGGTCCACCAGAACCAGATGGCCGACGAGTTCCTGGAGCCGATCCGGGCCGGCCGGGGCCGCGACGAAGACCATCTTGCCGTGGCGGTCGCCCGGTTCGACGATCACCGCCCGGTAGTCCCGGTTGCGGCCCGGACTGAGAATCCGGCACCAGACGGCCGGTTCGTCGTCGTAGTAGGAGCCCGCAACGACGGCATACTCGCTGCCGGGGGCATGGTCCAGAGCCACGGGCTCGGTGCTGTAACGAATCGTCATGACGTGATTCCTCGCGATCGGTCAGTAGGAGTGGGCTTCCGGGCCGGGACCGAAAACGGGCCGGAAGCGGGAATCGGAGACAATGGAACCGGTTTCTGTCTGCGCGCAGGGGCGTCACGTCGCATCGAACGTCGATGACGGACGGTGTACCTGCCGCAGAAGATAGACCGCCCGCCGAAGAAACCGCGGGAGGAAAACAAATCGGCCAACCGGAACGTCGGCTTACTGCCGCTGGCTGGCCTGCCGGGCAACGCTTTGGCTGGCATGGAATTCGCTGGTCAGCCGCTCGCCGGTGCGCTGGCCCAGGGCCTGCTCGACGAACTTGCTGGCCTCGCGGCACTCGCCGCCCGCAAAGCCTCTGGTCTGGACGGTGGTTTCGCCCTTGGGAGAGACGATGATCTCGATAACCTTCATCACGCGGCACCTCCGACGCTGATGGTCAGCTTGATGGAACCGTCGGCCAACGGCTGTTCCGTGCAAACGTGCCCTTGGCGGCGAGCCTCGATTTTCGCCTTCTCCACGGCGTAGCTTTGGAGAAACGCATCGAGGTGTTTTTGTTCGCCCCAGTGGCCACGGAAGTTGTCGTACTGGACCTGCCCAGTGTCCAGATCGCAGACAGCGGGATAGCGCCACTTCGGCAGCGCCACGGCGAGTCCTGTGACAGAGCTGGTGAACAGTCTGTGGGTGCCCTGGATGGGCTGCGGAAGGTGCAGACGCTGACACGCCGCTCGCACGGCCGCGGCGTCCCTGATTTCACATTTGATCGTCACGACATGCGACATGACATTGAACCTCGATGGTTGACAGACGTGTAATTGTTCGGAGCCGGCGTCAGGCAGAGTTGGATGGGTCTTCCAAGTCGCTGCCGGGCGGTGACCTGGACGGTGCCAGCGACGGAGGTTCCAGCAGAGGGACCGGTTGTCTTGGCGGCAGCAGTAGCGGACGATCCGTAATCAGTTCTTCCACCAGCAGCTCGGCAAGCGCCTCGTCGGTGTCCTGCTTGTCGCGAGTCGCAAGAAGCAGCCAACCGCAGAGCAACAGCGGCAGCAGGCAGGCCAGGATTCCAGCACCGGCGTAGATCGACGGGCCCAGGATCGAGTCCCAATACCGGTCTTTGGCGATCTGCCGACGTTCCGAGTTCAGGGCATCCAACTGCCGGCCGATCTCGGCCTGATCGGAGCGTAATTCGCGTTGCAGTTCGGCCAGCTCCTGGCGGGCCTGCGAATCTGCTTGCACGAGTTGCTTGGCGCCTGCGGCAACCTGCTCCTGCAGCTCGGCCATCTGCTGATTTTGCTGAGCCTGGCGGTCGGCAGACTCCATGGCGATTTGCACGACGCGTGCGTCAGGAGCCTCGCCGCAGCCCGTCATCGGCAGGACGAGGACCATCCACAGTAGGCGACGCAGCCAACACTTCTTCATCGGGGGTTCTCCAGCGTTTCAGGATTCGGGATGCCAGTACCTGAATCGCTCGTCGGCGGCGGATCTCGCGGGCCAGCACGGCGACAAGCAATACAGTCAGTACGGAACTGGACAGGACGATAGCGGCGGTCATGGTTTCTCCTTGGCGGGAATCGACGGGAAGCAACGCAAGACAAAGCAAGAAACGGCAAGGCCCGGCGGCAGGAGACGCATGTCCCTTGTCGCCGGGCTTCGTCAGACGAACCGAGCCAGCACACGGGCAATGCCGGTCAGTACTCGTCCGGCAGCAGGATGGTCGTCGCTGAGCGGTGCCCCCGGTCGTCGGTAGCCTCGGTGATGACCCAAATCTTCTCACCGGCGCGGGTGACGTAGGCCGACAAGATGCGTGATCCGTCCTGCACTGCCTCGTCGTTCAACGCTCGATCGTCGGCGGACAGATTGCCCCAATCGCCGCGGACATGGCGATCCAGGAACTCCGCGGGCGACTGACCGGCCTGCTGGATGGCCTCAAGAGCGGCAGGGGTCGCGACGGTTTGCCCCAAGCGGAAACGTGGACGGACCAAATCAACCATGTTTTAGCCTTTCATCATGATTGTACCACGCGGCGAGCTTGCCCAGGAATTGCCGGAGCTAGGCAAACGCCGGTTCGCCCTGAAACGACTCCCAGGAGTTCTGCAATTCGCGACGCAACTGGCTGACACGTCCGGCAGTAACCCGAAACCGGCGAGCGGTCCGCTTTGTCGTCTCACCCAGCGCCAACGTCCGGGCGACCTGCCGCTTGGCCACGGGCAGCGATCGGAGCCACGTGCCAAAGTCGATGCGGCTGACGGCGATTTCCGCGGGACCCGCAGTCTTGTCTTCGACCAGCACCTCTTTCCATTCATCCGTGCGTTCGTTGTAGCGATCCAGCCGCTCCAGGCGAAAACCCTTGCAGCGCTGGGCGTATTCCGAGCTGACATCGCGGACATTCAGGCGTCCGCCGACCTTGCGGCCGCCACGGGTCTGCCGGACGGCGTACTGAGCCAGGGGCGTGGGGTAGATCACGTCTTCCAGACCGCGGTCCAGAAGCCGGACAAACGCGATCCAGCAGTTGGCGATCACTTCGGCGATCAGCTCCTGGCGGCGGGCGGGCAGTTCCTTGCGAAAGGCGTAACGGGCCTGGGCTCGGATCTGGGGGAGCATTTCCAGGAAGCGTTGTTCGCGGGTACGGATCGTGCGAGCGGATGCGATCATCTGGGCAACCTCCGATGGCTAAGGTCGCCCACGCCGGGGCGACCGTGTGGTGAAACACAGTCGCCCCGAACCGATCGGGGCGCTACGAAGAATCTGCGAAGAGAACACCAGAGCAGCCTCCCTGGAGGCGACTTCGGGGCTCTCGCAACCGCTGGTGCGACATCGCAAGCGGCTAACGCAGCTGCGTCTATGAATCTTGACGCAAAAAGGGGCTGGATTTAGGCTTCTGTCCTCGCTGCCACGGGGCGTTAATCTCAGGGCTACGCGCCGACCCGGTTTTCCAGAATTGGGCTGGGGACGGAGAACTCGTTGGCCGCCGCCGTGGCGGTCCAGTCGATGGCTGTGTAGCGGGCGCGAAAGCCCGCGCGATGCTCGGAGCCAACTTTGGCGATGCAGTATCTCCGTCGCGTGGCCTTCGCTTCGAGCAAGAACGGGCCGCGACTGCCGTCGTAACTCCAACCGTCGCGCAGGACCAGCCGGTGTCCGTTTTCGAGGCGGCTTCGACAGACTTGACCTGCGAGCAATTCCACGAAACCGGCAGCGTCACCTGCCGACAGCTCTGTCAACTCCAGGGTTGCCTTACCGCGCGCTTCCTCGGGCGGCAGGGCGACCTCGGCCAGCAGATCGAGCTTCTGCTTGCTGAATTGGATGCCGACTGAGACCTGCTGCCGCACGAAATCAGTCCAACCGTCGTCGCACGTTCCGCCGCTCACGTTCAGATGCATCGTCTGTCCGTTGATGACCACCGGCACGTAGGAATAGCCTCTGGCGAAGACAAGGGCGATTCGGTCCCGCGGGATGACGAAGTAGAAATCCCGGCCGGCGTGCTGGAACCATCGCTTGCGGCCGTTCGGCCAGTACGAGCGGGTCAGAAACACCTTGTCCTGTTTTGCCGCCATGTTGGGATGATCGTAGCGGGTTGCAGCAGCTGGGTAGTTCCCACCGGCCACGAGGATGAAATACTCGGTATCGGGCAGTTCGACATGATAGTTCGGCTCGACTTCGACTCTGCCCGATAGTTCGGACAAGTTTACGGATCTGGGTGGTTCCATTGCGTTTTTTCCTGGGAGTGCTGGAAGAAGGGCCCTTTGCTGTGCGAGACGTGGCACGGGGGCGCTACGGAAACAGCCGAAACACGTCGAACAGACTCTGGTTCTCCCAGCCAGCGATTTCGTCCGGCCGCCAGAACGTGAATTCGTTGCCCAGCACGCAGCGCACATGGCGGGGATTGCTGAGCCAGCGCCACTCCAATTCGTACTCAGCCTGTTCGCCATCCGCCCGCTGGATGGGAGCGTCGAGCTTGCGCAGGATCAAAACGTCAGCGTCGCGCTGCTCGGCCTTCAGGCACTTGAACTGGTCGCTTACGTCAACGATGGGTTCGGTGGTCTCGATCATGTGGGGTTCCTTGATCGTTCGGGAATGCCGGCGATGAGCCTGGTCGCTGCCGCCGCCTCCGTACGCCAAAGCCAACGTATCGTGGCCGACGAACCGGCTGCATTAGTCGAAGCGGAGAGTCACCAGGGTGTCGCCGGCGAGAGACAGTCGGGGGTTGGTAGTTCTTTTGTCGGTGTCCAGCTCTACGACGCAGCGCAGCAGACCGGGCAGGGACCGTGCGTGGTAGCACCGTTGCCCCGACGCAGTACCAAGGGCGGAAAGAAAGCGAGGCCATCAACCTGAAACGATCGGGCGAGGAAATCTAAGCCTGGCCTTCATGTTATTGTGACGCGGAAAAGGGGGAAAATTTAGCTTCGGGACCAGCGTGGCGCGCAGGCCAACGGTAAACCACCGCAGCCGCGTGCCCGCTTCGCGAATCGGCCGGACAGCCGCACCTCGCCCATGTCAGGGTAACTTGTTTCGGATGCCGGATGAGCACGTAACCGTGGTTGCCGACGCGGCAGAGCGGGGATCGACGGCTTGACACTTGGAAGCGAAAGGCCCTCACGAGCGATGGTGGTTCACCATGTGTGCTTTTCCGGTACGTGGGGGAGCGGTACGCTGGGAAGATCGGGTTGCAGGCCAGCAGCCGAGCACAGAAAGAGAGGACCACCGTGGCTGATCTCCAAGACGGCGAATCCATCGAAATGCAGGGCTCCGGCGCCAAGCCCTACGTGGTGAAGAATGTCGGCGGGGTGTACTCCTGCACGTGCCCGGCCTGGCGGAATCAATCCACAGCGATCGAGCGGCGCACCTGCAAGCACCTCCGTAAGCTGCGGGGCGAGGCGGCGGAACGTCAGCGTCTGGGGGTGGAACTACCAGCCCGGCCAGTTGCGACCGCGGACGCGAAAGATGGACCGCCACTCCTCCTGGCGCAGACCTGGGACAATGCCATGGACCTGACCGACTGGTGGATCAGCGAGAAGCTCGACGGCGTGCGGGCTTTCTGGGATGGCAAGCAGTTTCTGTCGCGGCAAGGCAACCTGTTTTACGCTCCGGACTGGTTCGTGACAGGTCTGCCCGCCGTGGCCCTGGACGGCGAACTGTGGATCGGCCGCAAGCAGTTTCAACGCACGGTGAGCATTGTCCGTCGCCAGGACCAGAGTGACCTCTGGAAAGAGGTCCGCTTTCTCGTCTTTGACGCACCTCGCTGCGATGGTGGCTTCGAGGCCCGGTTGGAGTTTCTGGCGGAATCTCTCCGGGCGGAGCGGCAACCCTACGCCCGGCTGCACGAGCATCAGCGCTGCCAGGGACTGCCGCAACTTCGCGAGGAACTGGCGCGTGTGGAAGCGCTGGGGGGCGAGGGGCTGATGCTGCGGCAACCGGGGTCCGTGTACGAGGTCGGCCGATCGTTCACGCTCTTGAAGATCAAGACCTTCCACGATGCGGAGGCGGTCGTGCTGGGCCACCAGCCGGGGAAGGGAAAGTTCAAGGGGCTGCTGGGCGCCCTGGCGGTTCAGCTTCCCGACGGCACGGAGTTTTCCGTGGGCACCGGTCTTTCCGACGCCGAACGAGCCACGCCGCCGCCCATCGGCAGTGTGATCACGTTCCGCTACCAGGAACTGTCTGATGGCGGCGTGCCCCGTTTTCCTTCTTTCGTCCGCATCTGCAGAACAGCTGAGACCGATCCGGCCCTGAAGTCGTTGCCGACGAAGACAACAGCGTCTCGCGTCTCGGCGGAAAAGCACGCCGTGGCGTCGGGCGACAGCCCTGTCGTAAGGCATTTTGAGTTCGTGGAGGGAAAATCCAGCAAGTTCTGGGAGATCTCCGTGGAAGGCTGCGAGGTGACGGTTCGCTATGGTCGGATCAGCGCTGCCGGAACGAGCAAGGTCAAGACCTTCGCCGATGCCGCGGCAGCCCAACGAGATGCCGACAAGCTCATTGCGGAGAAGACGAGCAAAGGGTACGTCGAAACGGGGAACTGAGGGGACTTGGGTGCATGATAGGAACAACTTCGATGAGTATGTGGAAGAGAATGCAGAACTTGGCAACGGCAGCCGTACTGGGATGCCTCGTGAGCGGCATCGCGGCGGCGCAAAGTGCCACGTACCCGACGCTCGTGACAGCCGAAACCCGAGCGAGCCCCGATGCGCTGGCGGCCTTGGAGCGTCCCGGCAAAGTCGTCTTCAGCGACAGGTTCGAGTCGCCGGAGTCAGTGAAGAAGTACTTCGAGATTCGGGGCCTGCGGGAGGAAAGGGCCAAGCTGGTGACCGATGCAGGGGCGGCCCATTCCGGCCGCGGGGTAATTCAGTTTACGGCTGTCGCACGGGACGGGCAGGAGTCGGGATCGGGAGCCAGCGGCTGGCTGGGAGCGGAGGGATACGAACGACTGTACTTCCGCCGCTACATCAAGTTCGCGGCCGACTACGATCAGGGCAACTTGAATCACGTCGGCGGTGGCTTGGCAGCCGTGGCTGGGGCGGACCGGTACCGAGGGATGGGATCGGCCGGAATCCGTCCCCAGGGCGACGACCGCTTCAACAGTGCCTTCGAGCCCTGGTGCGACTGGCGTCGCTTCCCGCCGCCGGGATACATGTTCCTGTACACCTACTGGATGGACATGAAGCGTGATCCCGATGGGCACTACTGGGGCAACATGCTGGGACCGGCGACCGATGAACGGGTGGTCCTGCAGCGCGATCGCTGGTACTGCCTGGAGCACATGATCCAAGTCAACGATGTGAGGCAGGCCAACGGCGAACTGGCCGCGTGGATCGACGGCAAGCTGTACCTCCATTACAAGGGTTTCCGTTGGCGAACTTCCGCCGACGTGAAGCTGAAGCGATTCGACATCGGCGTGTACGTCCATCAGGCAGCGAAAGACAACACGGTCTGGTACGATGACGTCGTGTTGTCCACCGGATACGTCGGGCTGGTGGAATGATCACGGCGTGGACATCGCCGGGAAAGCCCATCGTTTAGATCCAGGTATCATGCAGCTCCCCGTCGTGCTGACCACAAGGCCAGGCTCTCGGTATTGCATGGCCACAGCGGACAGCGAGATCCGTTACTGAACCCGGCCTCCGTGAGCAATGCCTGCAATTCGTTATCCGACCAGGCCCTGGTCGTACTGCGATACGTCTGCGTCTTGTCGGCATCTATCTCGCTGACCGTGAACATCTGTAGTGCGACCTTCTGGTCTTCAAGCCACTGGTTCTTCGTTAGGCAACAATGAGGGTTGTCCGAGAACAACCCCGACTCACAGCGGTACTCCGAACTTTCGGTTCGTCCCAGTGTCTCGACAGCTTCCGCCGTCTGGACTTCGGCGATCAGCAGCCCATCCGGAACCAGACTCGCATGAGCCTTGCGTAGAATCAACTCGCTTTCCTTCGGAGCGAACACGTTCAGTTCGCCGTAGAGCATCATCGCCAGATCACACGGCCCCCCGAAATCCACCGCGCGAAGGTCTCCCAGCCGGAACTCACACCATGATGGGTCCGGGTTATTCTGGTTGGCATACTCGATGGACGCGGGCCCGAAGTCGATTCCCAAACAACGATGCCCCAACTTCGCCAGTCGGTGCGAGTAAAAGCCGGGGCCGCAGCCAAGGTCGAGAATCCGTGACGGTCGTCCTTGCAGCAGTTCCCGATGAATCCAGGTCACCTGCTTGTCGATCCACTCGACTCGCCGACTGGCCAAGTCGTGATTTTGGCTCAGATGTTCACGGAGCATGCGACGGCTGAAATCGGGGTGGTCCCAGGGGATCTTGTATGCTCCATCCCAGATGTTTGCAACTTGTGGGGTCATCATCTCCGCATCCAAACTTCTAGCATGCCTCCTGCCACATCCTCCAAAAGTCTACCGGCTTGGGGGAACCAACTGAAGTGGTGTACATGGATAGGTGCTTGGCAGCTGAGACGGCGTACTGGGATCGCCGTTACACGTTGCTACAATGAGGCACTGGGAGCGGTCCGGCACGCCTGCCAAACCTTCGTCCCCGATCGCAACGTCCGCAGCAGAGCAGAGTATGAAATGACCATACCGAAGACCGTTTTTGGGCTGAGCGCCGGCGTCGTTTTGTTGGCCCTGACCGGATGTGGCAGCAAGCCGGACGTTTGGTGCACGGTGACGGACGATCTCCGGGCCATCGCGGAGGCCCGTGAGCGGGCGGACCGCGTCCAGGACCGGGAGATCGCCACGCTGTTGGCTCATTTGGCCGATCCGCTGCTCGATACCGACGCTTTCGCCGTACTGAGAGGCAAGCAAGGCCCGAGCGTGGACCAACTGCGGGCGATCGCCAGCGGCGATCCCATCACCGACAAGACCGTGGGTGCCGCGGTGGTGCTCTGCACGCTGGACGACGGCGCTGGCCTGGACACGGTGCGGCGTATTCTCGCGGACGGCCCGCAGAAGCAGCGGCAAAAGCTCCTGGAGGCGATGAACTTCTCCGCCCAGGCGATGGCGACAGTCTCTGCGAACGAGCGACTGCGGGCAATGCTACTGGCGCAACTCGATGATCCAGATCCGGGGGTGGTTCAGGCTGCCGTCCAAGTCTGCGGGCGATATGACGTGCCGGGTGCGTCCGCCAAGCTCTCGACCATGCTCCCTAATCCCGCAGGACTGGCCAGGGAACGCATCTGCTACTGGTTGAGCCGTTTTGATCCCCAGCCGGCCCACGTCGAATCCATCGTGAAGTTGATGCCGGTTGGCGACCAGGGAGATGGCAAGCCCTGGTGGGTGCAGTCGCTGCTGCACTTCGCAGAGTGCGATGATCCTGCCGCGTCCCGGCGAGCGGCCGATGTGTTACGGGATCAACGCAACGTGGCTGCTTGGAACCACGTCGATCAGTATCTCCGGCAGGACGTCACGGAAGCGTTGATCGAGCGCAGCACAGCCCCAGACATCCCGTGGCTCAACTCGCTGCTGGCCGGCGACGTGTCCGACTACACAAAGTGCAGGGTGATGTTGGCTTTGGATCGGGTCGACGGCGGCCAAGGCGGGCGACTTCTGGCGGCGTTGGACGATCCCAAGTTGCGATCGTACGCTGCCAGTGCTCTGGGCGAGATGGCCAAAGACACGCAGGACGGCACCGTTGTGCAGCGTCTGAAGGATGCGACGGCCGACGAAGATCGCCCTGCCGTCCTAGCCGCGGTCGCCGGAGCCCTTCTCGACGTAGGAGGCGACAAAGCCCGGATGGCGGCCATGGGCTTCACTGAACGGCTGGAACCGGGCGCTCGCATGTCGATCATGTGGCGAGCGAACGGCTGGAACGCGGTGTCAGCCATGGATCAAGTGGTCGGGGCTGGCCTGCTGGACGAGTCGGCTTATCGGAAGGCACTGAAAGACTTGGAAGTGGAAGCGAAGGACGACCGGAACGGCGACGCCAGCCTGCTGGGCGTGCTGTGGGAGGCAGATGTTTTCCTGGCCTTCGACGCGGAAAACGGGATGCTGCCTTGCAGGCACGATCAGCTGCTGCGGGATTTTGCCAACAGCAGCCGTGGGGTCTTCACGCCGGAAGCAGTATGTCAACAGTGGCATCAGCGCGGCCCCGAAGACTTCGAGGCCGACTACACGCTCCAGTTCATCTACCATGGCCGCCTGTATCGCGTTCAACTCCGCAATCAAGGTGACTGGTACGACGTCGAGCGGCTGGTGATGGCGGTCAACCGTGCGTTGCAGGACGCCGGTCACTCCGAGCGGTTTCATGCGTTGGCCGGTGGCGGTCAAGTCGCAGAATTTGTCTTCGCCACGCCGAAGGCGGTACAGAAGCTGGCCAGCGAACTCTATCTGCCTGTCGACGAAGACCTGAACCGGGCGATGCGGGAAGGCAAGGAGTTCGAGCAAAAAGTGCTGGAGAGCATGTGAAGGGGATGCACCATGTCGAGATCCTGCTGCGGAGCTACAATCGCGATGATGCTTACGGTCTGGGCTGTTTGCGCCGCCGACGGCACGGTCACAATCGGCGGCGTCGAACTGCCGGCCGATTGTGCCTTGGCACACAGAGAACATCCCCGCCTGCTGTTCACCAAGGCCGACTTGCCCCGGCTTCGGGAACGCCTGAAGCACCCCCGGATCGCCACCGAGTTGGAAACCGCCAAGCAGCTTGCCGCCGAGAACCGAGGCGGCGCGATCCTGCTGGGCGTACTCTACTACCTGACCGGTGAGCCGAAGTACATCGAAGCGGCCAAGGCGAAGCTCGAACCGTCCTGGATACAGACTTATCCGCTGGCCGCTGACCTGGTGATGGGCGCTATGAGGCCCGCAGAGCAGCAGGCGGAAGCCGACCGCATCGTGGAAATCGTCAAGAAAGAACGCTGGCGGCCCCACATCGTGCTGGATCTGGCCGCTTGGGGCCACAGCCATGATGAGTTCCTGGATGCCGATCTGAAGACCCGCTTGCGAACCGACATGATCGAAGGGATCGAGTACAACAACCTCTGGTCGCAAGGCCGGGGCGGCAGTTCCATGTCCCACGGCTACTACGGCGAGCATTTCTACAGCGAATGGTTCACGATGGCCGTGGCCTGGTCCAACGCGACCGGCCAGGACTGGGTCAACAAGTGTGATTTCGCGGCCCACGCGCCGGAATACTACGTCTTCCACTACCGTCCGTGGGTATGGCCGCCCCAGGTGGTCCACGTCGGCGTCAACGCGATGTGCGGGCACTGGCAGTCCATCACGCCCGCCAAGTTCGAGGGCGACAACTTGGCCGTTCTGGCCGCCGCCAGATTTCACGACGGGCTGGGGCAGTGGTGGACGGACGAGGTGATCTCGACGATTTCGATGGGCTGGGGCACGAGCGCCTTGGGTCAAGGCGGCGTCTGGGGGAAGTTGCTCTGGTACAATCCTGATCTGCCGCGGGTCGAACCCAAGATGCTGCCGCCTGCCCGACTGTTCCCAGAGAACGGTCATGTCGTGATGCGATCAGACTGGACCGAAGATGCAACCTACGCGCTGTTCCGCTGCGGGAGATACGGAGAGATCGACGGTTGGTGGGGCCGCAACAATGCCGATAATCTCCACTTCCTCATCAACAAGCGGGGCATCCTGGCGGCCGACACCGGGGCCGTCCACTCGCTGAACAACGCCGCCTTGGGATTCGCCGGCTCGCAAGTCCACAGCGATGACTTGCCTCACATCCGAGCGTATGCCCGTCAGACGATCGCTCACAACTCGATCACGGTCGGCAGCAAGCCGCTGGAACTGCGAGCCCGGAACAACGCTCTTTTGGCCACCGTGCATGGCGGCGGACA
This sequence comes from Rhodopirellula sp., assembly GCA_012728855.1. Classification (GTDB taxonomy): domain Bacteria; phylum Planctomycetota; class Planctomycetia; order Pirellulales; family Thermoguttaceae; genus JABWBD01. Next base: position 13,870 of record JAAYEH010000354.1, read on the forward strand.
GTCACCGATCCAGGACGATTCATGGTGGAAATCCTGGGATTGCCCTAAACCCAAGACCGGTGACCGCCCCTTCCGCGAAGGCCGGATCATCGCCTACGAGACATCCCCACTGTTCGACTACGCAGCCGGCGATGCCACCCACTCCTATCCGCCCAGCCGCGTCAAGTCGATTACGCGGCAATTTGTCTATTTTCGGCCCGACACGTTCGTGGTCTTCGACCGCGTGGTCAACGCCGAGCCTGGCCTCCAGACGCGGTGGCTGCTGCACACGCTGTACGAGCCGCAGTTCGATGGCCAGAAGGTTCCGGATACGTCGCTGTCGCCGGCTGAGCAACTCGTGGTGACGCCGGACGGGAAAGGAATGGCACCCAACCCCAAACCTGGCGGCCGTTTCCTGCATGCGGAAGCTACTTCCTTCATGGTTGATGACCAGTGGCTGGACATGACCGGACGGCTGTTCGGCAAGATCCTGGTTCCCGAGGACGGGAGCCGCATCGTACGTACGGTCGGAGGGCCGTGGCACGACTTCGAGGTCGAGGGAGTCAACTACGGCCCCACGGAAGACACCTACGCCGACAACAAGTCCCTGCGCCATCGCAAGGAACACGACCGCGAGAACAGCATCGGCCTGGGTGGCTGGCGGATCGAACTGTCGCCTAAAGACGACCCCGTCGGCACGAACTTCCTCGTGGTGTTCCAGGCGGCCAATCGGACCAACGAGAGCATGGTTCCCGCAGAGAGCATCGAACGAGATGGGCAGACCGGTGCCAAGGTCACGGTAGGACCGGCGGCCTACGAGGTCACCTTCGCCACCGATGGTCCAACGAGAGGGCACATCCGCGTAGCACGGGCCGGCAAGGTTCTGCTAGACCGCCCTTTGGCGGCCGAAGTCGAGGACAGCTATGAGAAGTGGTCCGAAGATCCACGCTACGAGGCGTGGATGACTCGACCGGAATACCGCAGCTTCATTGGAAACCAAAAGAACCCGGAAACGATGCAAAACCCGAACGGCGTCCACTTCAATGCCACGGGCTACGAGTTCCTTGGACAGCGGGTGGGAAAGACCATCGAGGACGCTTTGAAGTAGGGCCCCTTCCCCGCGGCAGATCCAATGACAAACAAGGAAAAGAAACGTGTCGATTGCGACCCTGCCCGTAATCGTGCTGCTTGGTCAACTCCCTCCCTTTGCATCCACCGACGGGGTCTTGGCGGGTGGTGCTGATCCGAGCATCGTCGCCGTCCAAGAGGCCGACGGGCGATACGGGTATTACGTCGTCTCGACAGGGCGCGGCATCTCCATTTCGTACTCGCGCGACTTGAAGGACTGGCGGCGGATCGGGCGGATCTTCACAGAGGACGTGCCCCGGTGGGCCCGGGACGACGTGCCCAAGGCCAACGGCATTTGGGCGCCCGATCTCAGTTTCCACAAGGGGCTCTACTACTTGTACTACTCCGTTTCCACTTTCGGCAGTCAACGGTCTGTCATCGGTCTGGCCGTCAACAAGACGCTGGACCAGACGAGTCGCGACTACGAGTGGGTTGATCGAGGCAAGGTCATCGAATCCTGGCCTGGCAAGTGCGATTTCAATGCCATTGATCCAGACCTGTTCGTGGACCGCGACGGCACGTGGTATCTGTTCTTTGGATCGTTCTGGTCAGGCATCAAGCTGGTTCAACTGGACGCTGCAACGGGGAAGCCGCACGAAGACGCGACAATCACGCCGGTGGCGGCTCGTCCCCGCCATCCAACGCACGCCGTGGAAGCGGCCTATGCCATTTTTCACGAAGGCTACTATTACCTGTTCGTTTCCTGGGATCGGTGTTGTGACGGCGCCGACAGCGACTACAGAGTCATGGTCGGCCGGTCTCGAAATATCACCGGTCCGTACGTCGATGCAGAGGGCCGCGCCCTGCTGGACGGTGGCGGCACTCGCGTGCTGGCCGGTGACGAACGCTGGCGTGGACCAGGGCACAACAGCGTTCTGACGACCGAGGAAGGCCAATGGCTCGTCCATCACACCTACGATGTTCAAAACCTCCGGGCCCAACGGGTTCTTCAGATCCGCCCGTTGTCATGGACAGCTGACGGCTGGCCGAAAGTGGGCGAGCCGATATTCGAGCCCAAGTTGAGACCGTCCAGGTCCGTGTTGAAGACCGACGCCACGGCCGGCGATTCCCCCGCTGCCACGGTGGACCTGGGGAGGCTGACATCGCCCCTCGTGATTCAGGGCACCAACGACACCGGCTACCGCGACCCGGCGGCGGTTTACCACAATGGGACGTTCTACCTTTTCATGACCCTCACCACGATCGCTCCGGACGGGCTGATCTATGCCCAGACGGCCTGGAGCAAGAGCCAGGACCTGCTCGACTGGACCGAGCCCAAGCCGTTCACGCCGAAGGATCGCTCCAAGAACTACTCCAGTCCGGGGAACATCATCCGCGACGGCGAAGATTTCGTTCTCTGCCTTCAGACGTATCCCACGCCGCAGAAGCCGACGCCCTCGCAGGAACTCGGCGCCCCGCGCTGGGTGATGCAGTACGGGGATCACACGGCCCGGCTGTGGACGATGCGCAGTCGGGACCTGGAACACTGGGGCGAGCCGGAATTGCTGCGGGTGAAGGGGCCGGATGTGCCGCAGGAGCAGATGGGCCGGCTGATTGATCCCTATCTCCTGCGGGACAAGGACGACATGTCGCGATGGTGGTGCTTCTACAAGGAAGAGGGGCAAGTCTGCTACTCCTGGTCCCGCGACCTGAGAACATGGACTCCGGCGGGCGTCGGGGCTGGTGGCGAGAATCCCTGTGTGATCGCGGATGGCGACGAGTATGTCCTGTTCTACGCCCCACGCACCGGCGTTGGCGTCAAGCGGTCGCAGGATATGAAGACGTGGCGGGACTGCGGCGTGCTCACGTTGGGACTCGACGATTGGGAGTGGGCCAAGGGGCGGCTTACCGCCGGTTTCGTCCTGGACCTGCGCCGAGAACCGCATGTCGGCAAGGCGCTGATGTTCTTCCACGGTTCCCGCTGGCCGGAAGGCGATCCACGGGGCGGCTGGGCGAACCACGTCAGCCTCGGCATGGCCTGGAGCGACGACCTGGTGAAATGGTCTTGGCCGGGGAAGGCCGCCACTGGCCCGTGATGGCCCACTGAGCTGGGAGATGTTGACCAAGGAACCGGCAACAAGGTTGCTCCTCCGGTAAGCGGTGAACCGCATGATCGCGTGCGTCGACGTGGACTATCGGGAAGCTGGTGCCATCGCAGCCTGCGTGTGCTTCCAGTCCTGGAGCGATGACACGCCTGCGTCGGAATCAGTGATCCAGATCAGTGACGTGGAGCCGTACCAGTCCGGCCAGTTCTATCGCCGGGAGTTGCCCGGTATCCTGGCCGTGTTGAAGTCGCTGCCTGACTTACCGCAGGTGATCGTTATCGACGGCTACGTGTGGCTCGGTGACCGACAACCCGGGCTGGGCGCCCATCTATACGAGGCGTTGGGGCGGCGAGTCGCCGTGATTGGTGTGGCGAAGACGAGGTTCGTGCGAGCGGAACCCGTGGAAGCAGTCCTGCGCAGCCGCAGCCGTTCTCCGTTGTACGTCACGGCCGTGGGAATGGACGTGGCCGAGGCGGCGGGTCACATCCGAGCGATGCATGGTCCGTACCGGATTCCGACGCTGCTGAAGCGTGTCGACCAACTGAGTCGCGGCCAGGAGGCTGTCCGAAGTCATGGACATTGAACGGCACAACCACCAACAGATCGAACAACTGAAGCAGCGCGGTGGCCGCACGCTGAGCATCGTGGATCTGATTCAAGCCGGCACGCTGAGCGTCGAGATGGCGGCTTACGCGATGCGGGCCATGCACCAGGGGGCGTCACTGCTGACCGGCGCCCGGCCCGGCGGCGCCGGCAAGACGACCCTGATGGCGGCGATCCTGAACTTCCTGCCTCGGGACGTGCCGCTTGTCACCGTCGATGGTTCCTACGTGATCTCCGAAGGGCTGAAATGTTCCGCGGCCGACCCCGCCTGCTACCTTGCCCACGAGATCGGCTCCGGTGACTGGTACGGCTACATCTGGGGCCGGGACGTGGCCGATTTCTTCTCCCTGATCGACGGGAACCGCCGCGTGGCCTCCTGCCTTCACGCCGACACATTGCACGAAGTGACCGACATCCTCTGCTCGGCTCCGCTTGGCGTCTCCCGGTCTGCCCTGGGCCGAGTCAGCGTCGTGCTGTTCATGCATGTTGCCCGATGGCCTGGTGGTAATCGGCGGCGCGTAGCCACGTTCTGGGAATCAGACGGCCAGGGCGAGCACCATCTCCGGTTCCAGTGGGACGCCCTGACCGACACGTTTCGGCAGGTCGGTGAACTCTGCCAGCCGGAACATCTCGGCCGGTACGTGCAGTTCGTACGGCAGTTGCTGAAGGAAGGCGAAGTGGAGGCGGAGTCTGTCCGCCGGAAGGTCCTGGCCTTCTATCGGGACGGCGCATCCTGAGGCAAAATCTGCCGCACTGCCTGCTGCCGGAAGGCGAAGATCCGGCCGAGTTGCCAGCGGACCAGCGGATACGCAATCTCGCCCAGGGGAAACAGCGGCAACCGGTATTCCACCTGGTCGTCGATCACCGTCTGGCCGTCCGATTCAGAGAACCGATGCGTATGAACCCACTGCTTGTACGGCCCGCGCAACTGCTCGTCCACGAACTCGTGCGGTGGGTCCCAGTGGGCGATCCGCGTCAGCCAGGAGAACGGGACGCCGAACAGGCGTAGCCGGTACTCGATGAGCGTCCCCTGCTGGATCTGGATCGGCTGTGGCGTGACGATGTGAAAACGCAGTTCCGGCGGGGTGATCCGCTCCAGGTTCGCGGCGTCCGCGAAGAACGAGAACACCTCGGCGAGCGGCAGAGGCAAGGACATTGAAAACCGAAGGACGTGCATGATGCATCCCAGTCGCGTGGTGGATCGAACCGCGTATTGGCAAATTGTACTGCCTGGCACGCCAATCCCGCGATTATTCATCGGGTGGACCGAACGTGTCACGGGGCTGGCGATGTAATCAATGTCGAGCACAACAAAGGAATGCCCAAGACCCCGAAAGGAATCAGCCATGCCCAAATTCTACGTTGAATCCGGACCGATCCAACTGATCTTCGACGCCGCCAACGCCCAACAGGCCGCCGTCATGGCGTTCCAGTGGACCTGCGACAAGCAGGCTGAAATCGAGGCCGCTTCGCCCCTGGACCACCTGTTGGAAGCCGAGGACCGCGGTTGCCAGCTAGGGGACGAAGTCACAGTGAACGAACAGGGTTTCGGCCGCTGGGATGGCGAGGTGTTCGAGACGCTGGACATTTTCGAGGCTTGGCTGCGGTCCCCGGTGCCGGTGGCCTGAGCTGAATGGCCGCCATTACGTTCCGCAGGCCTCATCTTCAGGATGGCCGTGTCGTACCGTACAATGCAGTGCGTCCCCAGACCCGTCCAGAATCTGAAGTTCGCCCATGCTTTCCCATGGAGCAATCCGCCAAATCAAGCGGAAGGGGGCTTCCTGCTCTGTTCTTGGCATTTCTGCCGGCGGCTGCTTTCATGTGTTGACCCGGTTTGGTAAGGTAGCAACATCCCGGACACAAGACCTGAGCGATCCTGCCGAAGGGTGGAGACCATGCTGAAACTCGACGAGTTCATGAGGATCAACGAGGCCGCAGACTACCTGGGCGTCTGCCGAAACACACTCCGCAACTGGTGCCGGGAGGGGAAGATTCCCGAATACCGCCACCCGGTCAACAACTACCGGCTGTTCAAGGTGAGCGACCTTGAGCGGCTGCTGGTCGCCATCGACCGGCCCGTCAACCAGACTCCCCGCTCGCGTCCAAGACGACGCCCGCGATGACCACGGCCGGCATCGGCGACACGAGACCACCAAGAAAGACGGAATCATGCCAACCGCGAACACGCTGAATCTCAGGCCGGAGTTCCTCACCAAACACATGCGGGCGACCGCGATTGAGTTGTCCAACAAGCAGAACTCCGGGTGGGCTCAACGGCCCGATCCCACGGCGCTGCTGGAGATGACCTATCCCACGGCTGACGTGCAGCGGGCTCTGGAATCCGTATCGACGGCGGCAGCCGGGCGGCCTGTCATCTTCATCGGGCAACGTGGGCACGGCAAATCCCACATCATGGCCGTCCTGCATCACGCCTTTGGCAACCCAGACCCCATCGAAGCGTGGGCGAAGGCGTGGGGAAACAAGCTCTCGTCGGCCAAACTCCTGGGCGTTGCCCTGCAAAAGGGCTTCTTCCCGATTTCGGAAACGATGTCCAATCAGGAGTACGCCTCCCTTTGGGACTTGCTCTTCGATCGGCATCCCAAGGGGGCCTACTACAAGGGCTGCTTCAAGACGTCAGGCACGATGCTGCCCGCCAAGTCGCTGCTCCAGGACATGTTCAACGAGCAACGCACGGCCCTCATCCTCGACGAACTTCAGACTTGGTTCGACGGACTCCAGGATGACCCCAGCGACCACGGCCCGAAACGTCGGCAATGGGCCTTCAACTTCCTCCAGATTCTGTCCGAGTTGGCCAAGGATCGTCCCGATCTCCTCTGCCTGCTCGTATCCGTCCGCGACAGCACGACGGAAGCCTTTCGGCAAGTCCACCGCGTCGGGCCGATGCTCATCGACTTCAAGGGTGAGACGGCTCGGGAAGACCGCAAGCGGCTCCTGTTGCACCGGCTCTTCCAGAACCGCGACAACTTTGGCGACGCCGAGATCGAACAAGCAGTGGCTCCCTACGCCACGGAACGAGTCCGCCTGCTGTACGCCGACCGGACGGCGGCCGAACAGGCACGGCTCCGGCAAGAGGTGGCTGCGTGCTGGCCGTTCGCCCCGGAACTGCTGGCCCTCCTCGAAGACAACATCCTTATGGCAGCCGCCGCTCAGGACAACCGCGACCTGATTCGCGTCCTCGCCGAGGTCTACCGTGAGCGAAACGATCCGGCGGCGGTCGTCACGCCGGCCGATTTTTCCATCGAGAACGACGACTGCGGCGTTACCTCGCTCCTCGACGCCTTCACCGCCAGTGCCGATCAGGAGAAGCTGCGGGAAAAGGCCATCCGCAACTTGAAGGCCCTGCGCGACGCCAGCGTTCCGGCCCCACACGCCTTGTCGGTGATCAGTTCCCTTTGGATGCGATCCCTATCCCCAGGCCACGACGCAGGCGGCACCCGGCAGGAAGTGCAACTCGACGTGACCCGCGACGCTCCGGTCGATGACAACGGATTCACGCTCGAACTGGCCGAGATCATCGACAGCAGCTTCAACATCCACGAGATCGGCACAACCAACAAGCGGTATTGCTTCAGGCTCCCCGAAAACCCCGTCTCGAAAGTCAAGGCGTGGGCACGCAACGACCACCATTTCGTCCCGGAAACCGCCGCAGCACCGGGGCTCTTGCCTGTGGGCCGCGATCAGGACTACGTGCGGAAAGCCCTCAATCACTTGCTCAGATCGCCCGACGCAGCCAGCGAGCAACCGTCCTACCCCATCGTGCTCGACCCGAACTGGAATAACGCCCCTTGGGCAAACGTCCCGCTTCAGACTGACGTGCCAGCGAAATGGGAAGAACGCGGCGATCCGGTCCTGATTGTCCTGCCGGTGGCCCCGGCCGATCCATCAGCTGTCCTGGGGCCTTGGCTCGCGACGCACGTCACCGTCAACCGCAATATGATCCGTTTCCTCTTGCCCAAGGCCGGCCTGCCCAGCATCTATGACGATCGGGATCTGCTGCTAAGTGCCCGTTGTGCGATGGTTGCCCAAGAGTTCGGCGAGAAGGAGAAAGATTACGAGTCGCTCTACAAAAAAAAGTTCTACCCCGAAATGAAGACGAAGCTGGCGGAGCGATTCGATCGCTACGCAACTCTGGAAATCTGGGACTTTCAGGACCCTGCTGCCTGCACGTTTCACGTCGAGGCCCACGGGGGCTCCGGCGGAGCGATTCCCGGAGCGGTCGAGAAACACTTCCGCAAGAACCACTTCAAGCCCGAAGACTTCACTCCGTTCCTCATCGAAGCGGCCAAGCGTGGCGACACCGTTGGAAACGTATTGTCCTTGCTTCGTGGTGAGCCACTCCCCGGCCAGGAAGCGATGCCCTACTACGGCGTGACGAAGACGTATGAGGACATCCTGGACGTGGCCGCCAAGGACAAGATCGCCTTGAACGTCGGCGGCACTTGGTATCACCGCGAGGATGGTGAAACGGAGGAAGCCGCTCTCGGGCGACTCCGCCAGAAGACCTTCAAGACCGGCAAGGACCTGCATGGCATCAAGCTGGGGTTGCCAGGCCAAGTCGGCGGCGGCGGGATCACGGTCGTAACGCCCCCTGTCGCTCCGCCGGTTGTTACGCCGCCAGTCACCCCTCCGGGCGTTCCACCCGTGGGTCCGCCGGTTGTCCCACCAGTTGTCCCGCCCGGCCCTGGCAACACGGGGACTGGAGGTGGTGGAGACGCGCCGCCGGTCGCGCCGCCGATCACCGCAACGCCGCCTCCGCCCGTTATCCACAAGACGCTCGGTTCCAAGTCGGGTGTCAATCTCCTGGGCGACCTCGAAACCTGGGGCTACGCCGACAATCAACGCCTGACACAGGCGTCGCTGGTCATAAACGGCCTGTCGATGAAGGACCTTCGCGACCTCTGCACGAAGCTCCCGACCAAGATCAAGGCGGAGTTGCAGATCACAGTGCCGCCTGACGGAGGGCAGAACCAATGACCGTATCGCAAAAGGCGACCAGCACGTCATCCGTCCCGGCCGAGGAATGGATCAACCTGATCTTGAACCCGGCCGATCCCACCGATACTTGGACGGCTATCTTCGCTCGGCTTCGTGATTTCGCTCTTGCCCTGGCTTCCTCGCCCATCGGGAAAGGGTGGGCTGAGAGCCTGCATCGCGAGACGATCGTTCCGGACCGGCTTCTCGCCGAAAGTGCGTGGGACCTGTGGCAGGATTTCGCCCGATGTGCCCCGACCGTCGTCGATGAACTCAAGAAGTTCTGGGTCCAAACCACGGTGTCTGGAACGGCCGTCCTAATCCTCGACGGGTTGTCGCTCCGGGAACTTCCCTTGATCGTACAGGCAGGCCAGTCGCGTGGCTTGCCACCCGTTCGCGTCGAAGTCCGTGGCTCGGAGGTTCCCAGCGAGACCGATCGGTTCGCCGCCGCCTTGGGGTTGCCAGGCCGCTCGAAGCTCTACAACAATCTGGCCCCCGGCACGTTTGCCTTTGCCGGCCCGGATGTCCACACCGACCTGCTCGACGCCCCGTTTGCGGATTGCCTCGCGTCGATTCCGACCAGCCCGCGGCTATTCATCTGGCACAAATGGCCGGACGAACCCCTGATCCACCTGCACGATGACAAGAAGGACGGCCCCGCCGTGGTCGCAGCCCAGACGAAAGCTGAACTGGTCTCGGACGGATTCTGGGCTTTGGTCGATCGCATACGACAGGGTCGAAGACTGGTGATCACCGGCGATCACGGCTACGCCACCAGCAGCGACTTTTCCAACGAGGAGAAGAACGAGGACACGATCAAGCTGCTGCGGAACCATTTCGGAGCAAGCCGGTGCGTCCAGGAGAACCCGCAATCGCCCTGGCCTCGGCAACACCTGCCTCCGCTGGTCGTTCGAATTGATGGTTGGTTGGTCGTGATGGGCCAACGTAAATGGGCCGTGCAAGGCGGATTCCCGCACCTGTGCCACCGGGGGCTGTCGCTCCTCGAGGCTTCCGTCCCGGTAATCGAATACCCAGCGAAGTAGCACCGCAGCAGAGATGAGAGGTACGATCGCACATGGCTAGGATTCCGGTTAGCCCCGACCAACTGAACCTCCCGGGCATCGAACTCGATGCACAGCAGAAGCTCGACTTCGCTCAGCCTGGTGGCAAGGCACCGCAGGCGAGGAAAAGCAACGGGACAAAGAGCGGCGACGAGGATGGTCTGCCGCCGAACTTGGCCAAGCCGGTCGAGGTCCGGGTGCCGGACTTCTCCAATCCAAAGCGGCCCAAGACGTGCCTGGAGGTTGATTTTCCGCTGGTGCCGATCAATGCCCTTTCGGCCCTGGAAGGAAACGCCGGCAAGCCAATCTACCAGATGAGCAAGTGGTGGGCTCGGCGGCGAAGCTGCGTATTCCGAGCCATGCTTATCGCCGCCGCTACCGAGGCCCCTATCCGCACGAATCCTGACGGCTCGCCGGTGCTCGACGCGGATGGATTGCCTATCCCCGACGAAACCGAAGCGGCGAAGTATGTCTGGGACCTGTACTACGCGAATCACCAAGAGGCCGGTCACTTCAAGCACCTCAAGGTGCTCGACTGTTTCATGGGTGGCGGCACGACCCTCGTGGAAGGCTCGCGATTGGGGTTTCAGGTGGCTGGCGTGGACTTGAATCCGGTGGCGTGGTTCGTCGTCAAGAACGAACTGGCGTGTACCGATCCCGCCGAGGTCAAGAAGCTCTTCGACCAGATCGAAGCCGAGGTCAAGCCCGTAATCCAGCCGTTCTACGTCACCGATTGTCCCAGGGGACACAAGGGCAAGTGGTACGAGTTGGCAGGCACCGGCAAAACAAACGATGACCGGCTAATGCCTGCCGATTTTGATCCATTGACGCTGCCGCCCGATCAGCGGAAGAAGTACCGGCATGAGGGACCCGAGGTCATTTATACTTTCTGGGCAAAGCACGGCCCGTGCATGAAACCTGGCTGCGGCCACCGAACCCCGGTTTTCCGATCTCCGGTGATCGCTGAGAAGGTCTTGGGGATCAAGTACATTGAGCTGACCTGCAAGCAATGCAAGACCGTCTTCCACGCTGAACTGGGCGACGCCCGGATGGCTCCAGGGGCGGAGCATATCATCTTGTCAAATGAGACGCCGTTTACGGCTCTGTCGCAGCCATTCGCCCACCGGCTCTTGGCCTACAGTCAGGGCAACAAAGGCGAAAAGATGCTCCGGGCGGCGGAGCTTTCGGATATGGTCGAGAACGAACTTGGCTTGCGGTGCCCCAAGTGCAGGGCATTTGCGGGCCAGTTTGTACGGGACGTGCTGGCCTCTCACCGCCGTGCGACGCGGGCAGCCGACATCGACAAGAAGCACCTACGGATACAGCCCGCCCGAAACAGCATGAAGCCGGTGTACTGCTACCTGCTGATTAACCCGGACTGGCTCAGAGGATCTCAAGGCAATCTCAATGAACAACAGTTGGGGGGGTATGCGGACGCCCCCGTGGACGCCACCGCGGGCTGGTATCGCGAACGGCTCAAGGGCCTCAGCCTGATTGAGGTCCGCGGTCGGATAAAGGTGTCAGAAGATACGTCCGCCGTTGAGTCGGCTGTCGCACCGTTGGCTGATGTTGCCCAGGAGGAGTTACAACTGTCCAACAATCTGGAAGACCCAGAAGAAGCGACAGACGAGGCACCAGACCGTAAGGACTACGGGTTACCGCGATTCCTGACTCTGGCCGATGGTCGCCGCATTGATACTCACCGCGGAACGGTTCCCAAGCAATCCAGTTTTTCGTGTGGTGCATGTGGGAAATCGCAGGATCTCCGGGATGCGATGCAGTCGGCGAAGCACGGTGCCCCAGCGGCGGTCTATGGCGTACAGGGCTACTGCCCGAGATGCGATGCGGAATCACAAATCTACTCCGGGCGGTTTTTCGCCGGTCTAAGCGATCGAGATTGCAGGAGGCTCGTCGCTGCCGAGAAGGAATGGTCTTCA
>JAAYEH010000355.1 GCA_012728855.1 Rhodopirellula sp.
CGCCGCGCCCCGTGGTTGGTCGCGGGCGCCGTTGTTCTGAGCCTGGTCGCTCTCCTACTGCTCGTCCGCTGGTCGCAGGGGAGCGGAAGTCTCCTGTTTGTGATCCTGGCCATTGCCGCGGCGATCGGTACGGTGTGGCAGGCTGCATTCGACTTGGCTACCGCACGACGTAACCCTACAGCGTTGCTCGCCGCACATTATGCAACGGTGTCGATTGCATGCCAGATGCTGCTCGCCGGGTGGCTCGTGGCACGCTGGTTTCAACCCATGTCGTGGGTTACCCCGGTGCTGTTGGGAATCGCGGCCGTCCTGGCCCATGTCTTCGGCCGCCGGTTCCAGTAGTCCAGAATTTGGCGTTTCTTTGAGTATCGGAGGAGATGTTTGCCATGAGCACGGGATCGCCGACGCCCCAAGGTTGGAAGCGTTACTTCTCTCCGACGTTCCGGATGCTGCTATTGGCTTGGGCAATCTTTGTTGTCGTGATCTACGCTATCAGTCAGCTCACGGGCTTTTCGACAACGGCGCAGAAACCAACGCCTGCCTCAGGCGTGCCGATGTGGCAGCCACAGGAATATGCACAGGAACCGCTGCCTGTGAAGATGATCCCTCCCGCTCCAACGCCGTCGGAAGCACCGCTTCCGTCTGCGCCGGTTACCCCGGTCGCTCCCCCGCGTCCGACGCCGGAGGAGGTCTCCGCCACGAAGATGCGCTGGCTCGGGGTTAAGACGAAGACTGACGACATCCAGGAGAGACTCGATCCCGCTTTGGAGGACACTAAGGCCTGGATGACACTTCTCAAGCAACTTCCCAGCGACGAGGCCGGAAAGCGAATTGCCGGCAGCAAGCCTCACATCGACAAGTACCGATCGCTGATGCAGGAGACGCGCCCCGCCGCCCGGCTGGCCGAGCAGTATCGCGATACGCTGAAGGTCCACCAGGAGACCGTCACCAAGTATCTCGCCGACTCGGAGAATACGACGGCGCCCCGTCCGGAGTTAGATCAAGACCTCGAACGGCTGAGGGAGGACGTCAAGGCGCTGGCGAGCAAGTACCGCGAGGCACGTCTCGCCCTGGAGGGCTTGGTGTCGGAGACGGCCACGATGCCCGCAGCGGAGACGACGCTTGAGAAATCTGTCCAGCAGCGGGAAAGGGAGATAGCCAGCCAGTATCTCGATCAACTGACCGCCACGAGGAACGCGGCAGAAGCGGAGGCTCAGCGAATACTCCGCGAGGCCGAAGAAAAGGCCATCAAGGAGAAGGCAAAAGCAGAAGCTGAAAGCGTCGCTAGATTAGGCGTCCAAGAGGCGAGGCGGATCCGCGAGGCAACCGAGGATCGCCTTGCGACGCTAACGGAAGAAGCAGCCAAGAGGAAACGCGAAGAAGATGCCAACCGGCTGCGCACCATGGCGGAGGATCCCCAGGTTCAGAGAAAGTACTCGGCGCTTCTGCAGAAAGGTCACATGCAGTTCAAGTCTTCTCCCGGCGGAGGAATGATGAGCCAGGGCGACCGCCCCCTGCCTGCCTCGTTCGGCGACCTCAATGGCCGTGGCTGGCTCAAGAATGCCGAAACGTTCGCCAGAGCCATGTCGAGACAGCCCAATCCGGACTTCAATGTCTTCAACGATCGTCCCACGAACGCCTACCCAAGCACAGCCGCCGACTGGGAGGAAATGGAAAAACTCCTGGAGCAGTTCAAGATGCTGGCACCGATCTGGATGGAGATGAAACTGCTTGAGCCTTGACCATCCGGAATCGCGCCGCATGCACCTCGGCGACGGGGCTTCGGTTCAACGGACCACCCCAGAGAATGGCATTCTCGATGGCTAACAGACCTACCTCCCAGCCAGCCAGTCTGCCAGCCACCGAGTTATTTGCGTCGCAACGACTTGCGTACGGTTTTCGCATGAAGTGTCATGTAAGCGTGTCTGGCGACACAACGCCTAACACCTTGCGCAAGCACCGCCCCGGCTGCCGCCCCAATGAATCGGCCATGTCCTCATCAAACAAAAACAAGAACGACGGGCGCAAGACGATCAAGGTCCGCGGTCGGCCGCGACCCTATCTGGATCATCGCAGGGTTGGCCGGCGGGACTACTATCTACTCGAACCGGTCGGCAGCCCGTTCCGCCAACGCTATCTGGCATTCGATCCTCGCTCCGGCCCGGGCGGTGATTTCTTCCTTTTTCAAGTCTGGCCTGGCGGACCGGCCACCCAGCAACAGCTCCGCGTCCTCAAGCGGCTCAAAGACGACTCCCTGCCGAGGGTCGTCGAGTGGCAACGGCGAGGCAGCGATGTCGATATCGTCCTCACCTGGATCGAGGGCATCTCCCTGGCCGAGTATCTGGAAAACATACGCGAGGGAAGGCGACCGCCCGTGTCCCCCCGAGACGCCGTTCGCCTGATTCACGGGCTGGCCAACGCGGTCTGCAAACTCCACCAGCGGCAACAAATCGCCCACGGCGACATCCAACCGCCCAACATCATCATCAGCGATCATCCCAGCCGCCTGGTGCTCATCGACTTCGGCAGTGCCTGGACCACGGAATCGACGGCTTGGCGCGAAGAGGGCGACGGCTTACACCGCTGCTACGCGGCCCCTGAGCTGCAGAACAAGGGCGCTACCCCAGTAGGTTTCCTTGCGGATCAGTTTTCCGTCTCCGTGCTCTTCTACGAACTCCTGACCCAGCAGCTACCCTACGGAGGCCTGGGGGGCAAAGCCGGCCTCCCCGTCCACATCAGCCGTGCCAAGAACGCGCTCGCTGCCCCGAGCCAAGTCAGCCCGGCCTGTCGCGTCCTGCCCAGCACGTTACGCGAGGGCATCGAACGTGTCGTGTTGCGTGGTCTCGCCCTGGACCCGGCCGACCGTTACGTCGATCGCCACCAATGGCTGAATGACCTGTTTGCGGTCTACGCCCGCTTCCGCCTTGCCCCCGAGCTGCCGCCGGGTGAGAACGTCCTGACCCGGGTCATTCACTGGCTGGTGAAGCCCCGCGCCAAGCCGTGAGTTCCTCCCGTGACGGCGACGCGGATGGGCCGCTGCTTCGTTGACGCTATTGGCGGCCTTCCGCAATTCCCAGCGCAACGGCGTCCTCATGCGGCGGTACCCAGTGGAACCGATCACCGCAAGGGCAGTGGAAGTATCGGCCTCTCGCCTTGGTGCGTAGCGGAACGAGCTTGTTCCCGTTCAGCTCCGTGTCGGTCTTGTCTGCCACGTATTCGCACGGCTTTCCCAAATGGCAGCGGCTGCACCGGTTGTCTGTAGGCTCAGCCGGCACGTACTTGCCCCCGTCCAGCACGTTAAGCAGCTCCCTGGCATCCTCCAATGCCTTCTCGAATTGAAACTGCGCGCCCGTCGTGTTGGGCAAGATCAGGCAGTCGTAGGAGCCGGCGAACATCAGCACACCGAAAGGGGCGTCGCCCAGCTCGCATGTCTTGATCAGTTCGCAATACGCCGCCGCACGCACCAGGTGCTGCTGCCGCCACACCCGCTCCCCCCGGTGTTTGCGAATCACCGGAATCCGCACCGTGGTGTCCTTCGTGAGGACGCGCCACGGCTTACCCACCAGCCGCTGACCCGGGTCGCGATACGGATCGACCGGTTTGCGGCAATCGAATCCGGCCTTGCGCAGCGACCACCAGTTGACTTCCCGGATTTGCTGTGGCGCCATGTCGATTGTCACGGGAGCGGCCGCTTTGAAAACGGCATGTTCCCGCACAAGCTCGACGATCCGCATGAATGCGTCCCACAACTGCGCGGCGACATAGAATAGTGGTAAGCTCACGACCGCGGCCGCTAGTGGCGAGACGAATCGCCACACCAGGAACACCAGCAGGCCTGCCGGCGCCGCCAGCGTTAGCCACAGACGCACCTTGCCCCAGGCCGCGTGCAGTTCCTCGACGAACCGATGCTCGTCGTAGTCGGCAAAATCATCCAGGCGCGGGCCGAGCGACGGTTCTTCATCACCGGTATCCTCCCCCGATTCCAGCGCCAGAACGGCTGCTCGGGGACAGAACACGCTTTCGCTCAGGACATGCACGTTGACCTCTTTGGCATTGCTGCCCAAGCGAGGCCGGTCTGGCGACAGATCAGACGTGGAAAACCGCTCCATGAAATCACTTCTCCGCCCAGCGGGTCAAGTCTTTGAGCAAGGCTGACAAGTCCGGCGGCCGACGATCGGGCACCGGTTCGGAACAATCGAGCAATAGTCGCTGCAGACGCCTCGGCATGCCCGCGGCACCGAGAACGTCAACAATCTGACCGGGGTCGAACTCGGGACCCACCAAGGCCGCCCCGGCAACCAGCCCGAAGCTGTAAAGGTCTGCCCGCACCGTCGTGACACCGCCGTCGACTTCGGGCGCACGGAAGGGGTCCTCAGGCCAGTCGCCCGACACCGACGGGCTCCCGTCCAGCAACTTCGCCAACTCGAAATCCGTAAGCACGGCGCGCCCGTCCTTGTCCGAAATCAACACCCGCGCCGGCGCCAGTTCGCGGAGCACGACGCCAGCTCTATGCAGCGCATCGAGCCCCTGAGCGATGTCCAGCAGAAGCCGCGGCAGTGCTTCTCGTGGCCACGGCCCATTGTTGTCCCTGAGGCGCTGGGCCATCGTGCTCTCCCCGACCCAGTCGTCGACGACCCACCAGCCCTCATCATTGGCAACCG
>JAAYEH010000356.1 GCA_012728855.1 Rhodopirellula sp.
GCCGCACGACCTTCCCCATCGACGTACACGCCACGAATCCCAAGTTGGAAAAAGGGATCGAGAAGGCGGCCTTTCGAGCGAAGCCCTACGACATTCCGCTGCGGTCGCTGATCGCCAGGGATGTGCGGGGCTTGATGATGGCAGGGCGGTGCATCAGCGGCGACTTCATCGCCCATTCCAGCTATCGCGTTACCGGCAACGCCGCGGCAATGGGCGAGGCGGCGGGAATCGTCAGCGCCCTGGCGGTTCGTGCGGGGCGACTGCCTCAGGAACTTCCCTGGAAAGAAATCAAGGAGAAACTGCCGCCGATGCCCGAAAGCTAAGAAACCTTAACAAACCGTCAAGTGTAAAGGGGTCGGGAGTCTTTTTTCCATGTCGGCCGGAGAGATTTCTATCCATATAGTAAAGCGTTGCCCGGCCGACATGGAAAAAAGACTCCCGACCCCTTCCCGGTTGCGACACCAGTTGTTTTCCCGAGGCTTCAGCAGTTCGGCCGCCGTCGCTCAAAGAAATCTCGCAGCGTCGCTTCGGGAAAGAGGCAAAAGGCGTACTGGCGAGAAGAGAGGATCGCTTCGCGGCGCAGCGATTTCTCGACGTGCTCCCGCTTATCGATCAGACGCTGCCGCTCGTCGGCGACCCAGGGTTGCAGGGCTTCGTTGATGCGGTGAAACTCACGATAACGCTCGCCGGCGTTGTCCGGCGCCGGCGGTGTGTGGATCCAGGCTCGTTTCGCCGCGATCAATTCCGAGACATCACCTGCATCGCCGGACAACTCCTTTTCTTCCAGGAACCGTTCGGGATGCCAGGTCAATTCGCGCAAACGGCGGTTGACTCGGCGAAGGTCTTCCTCCGTCGTCTTGCGATGGGCAATCGGCAAGTGAAACGTCGCCGAGACGACGAGGTACTTCGGAGGCTGCATCCCGAAGAACTCGGCCGCCAGGGCGTCGGTCACCTGGTCGTATTTGGCGCCGCCGATGCCGTGCAGGAAAAGATCCCCCAGTACCAGCCTGGCCCAGAGTGTGGTCACCAAGGCCCGCGAGCGGATCTTGATGCCGCGGGCGGCGAATTCCCGCAACCGCTCAACCGCCGGCGCCGCATCGTTCTCCGGCGAGAGGGGCAGGGGCAATTCGAGCCCATGCCGATCGGTGAGCACAATTGCATCGCCCGCATATTTCGCGAACACGCGGCGACGGCGAGGCGACGTGCGCGACCAGATCCAAAAGGGCGCTTCGAGCCAATCGTGTTCAACCGCTAAATCCGGCACCGGATGGGCGGTGCTGCGGATGCGATGGGTCCGCCGGTATTGGGCCACCACCTCGTTGTAGATCATCCGCAATCGCGGCAGGTGGGCCAGCAGGTGCGCCGTGAACCAGGCGAACGACGGCAGATCGCAAACGCGGCTCTGCGGCAGTTCCAGCGCCGCCGATCCCCAGCAGCCTTCCAACTGGTGACGCGACTGCGCCAGGCAAGCGCCGAGATTGCCGGTCTGGCTCGAGCGCGCCACGGCCATCGGCCAATAGGATTCAATGAGCGGATCGCGAACCAGTCCACGCATGTGTTCGGCCACCCGCCGCCCAAAGCTCGCAAATACCTCTCGATCGAGAATCGGGCGCTCTTCGTAAGGAATGGCCGGACCGGGGCGGTCGAATTCCAGGGAAGTCAGCCGCGGGTGCTCGACGGAACCGGCCGGCACCTGGATCGCGGCGCTCTTGATCGTATCGCTGTCGATCACCAGGTTGACGGCCTGCGCCCGATGCCGGCGAGCCAGGCATCCCAACGCGAAGTTCTTGAACCAAACGCCAGGGTGAAACAATTGCGGCTGGTGCCCGGCCAGGAAGACCGGCTGCGATGCGTGGTACGGAGTCCGCTCCACGTTGCGATAGGCCGAAGTGTAGTCCCACGCCGCGGCGAGCAGTTCCTCCCGCGCGGCCGCAGCCAGGTCCGTCAACGATCGTCCCTGGAAGTCGTACTCGTGCTTCTGCCGCTTGCGGCGGTTGTGTTCGACCAGATCCGACACTTCGGCGAAGGGGGGATCGACCAGCGCGGCGCCATCCTCGCGAGGCGCGCGAAGCCGGCGGTATTCGACGTGTTCCAGGCCGGTCGTCATTGCGCCCCTTCTCGGTCGGATCCGGCCGCCACAGTCGCCTCTGCCGCCGCCAGACTGTCGCGGAGCACCTCGCGGTACACCGCCAGCCGCCTCTGGGCATCGTCGAGCGATCCGCCGAACGACCGGCTCTCGTCGAGATAAATCAGCGGCACCGGCAGTTCGATGATTTTTAGCCCTAGACGGGCGGCCTGCACCCACAATTCCAGTGGCATGGCGTAGCCGGTATCCCGGATGTCCATTCGCTCCAAAGCGGAAATTCGGTAGGCTTTGAACCCACAGAAGGCGTCGGTGAGGTTCAAGCCCAGAGACTGGTTGACTTCCCGGGTGATCGTTTCGTTGATTCCGCGGCGGTCTTCCGGAGGCCGGCTATCGCCCGGAAAACGCTCCAGGTACCGGCTGCCGGAAACGATGTCCGCCTCCCGCGCCGCTTCAACAAATTGCGGGATTCGCTGCGGCTCATGCTGTCCGTCGCAATCGATCGTGACCAGTACGTCGTAACCGCCCGTGATCGCAAAATCAAACGCCGTACGCAGAGCGGCGCCGTAACCGCGGTTCCGCGGGTGGGCGACGAGATGAATATCGTTCCGCCCGGCTAGCAGATCCGAGGTGCCGTCCGTCGAACCATCATCGACCACGAGCACTTCCCGGCTATATCGGACGACCTCGTCCAACACCGGGTTGACGTGGGCTACTTCATTATACACCGGGAGGGCAGTGAGGGATTGGAGACTCATGACGGTATTCTAACGCTATGGGGGGCCTCGGGGAAGTTGCCGGGAAAATCCAAGGCAGTTGTGGGCAGATAGTAGGGTGAACTTCAGTCCACCTGGGTCGCATAGCGGGCTTTCGGCCACTACAATGGTCGGTATGACCGTCGATCTGATCTTAGGCACCGCCGGCCACATCGACCACGGCAAAACGGCTCTGGTCAAGGCGTTGACGGGCGTCGATACCGACCGGCTGCCTGAGGAGAAACGCCGAGGAATAACCATCGAGTTGGGATTCGCCGAACTGGAGTTGGGCGAGTACCGGCTGGGGATCGTCGATGTGCCGGGCCATGAGCGATTTGTCCGGAACATGCTGGCCGGAGCGACGAGCGTGGATCTTGCGCTGCTGGTGGTCGCCGCCGACGATTCCGTCAAGCCGCAAACCCGCGAACACCTGGAGATCCTCCGGCTCTTGGAATTGAATGCGGGTGTGATTGCGCTAACCAAGTGCGACCTGCCCGACGCCGACTGGATCGATCTGGTCGAGCAGGAAGTGCTGGAACTGGTCGAAGGGACTTTCCTGGCCGACGCCCCCCTGGTCCGCACCAGTGCGACGACGGGCTTCGGCATCGACGAGCTTCGCCAGGCTCTGACCGAAGCGGCCCGCAAGGCCGCCGACTCGCCGCGCCGGCAGCAAGAGGCGGGGCCCTTCCGCATGGCCATCGACCGTTCCTTTACCATCGCCGGGCACGGCACGGTCGTCACCGGCAGTGCGGCGAGCGGGCGGGTGCGGGTGGGGGACGAGTTGGTGGTCGAGCCCGGTCATCTCGCCGTACGGGTGCGGAGCCTGCAAAACCATGCTCGTCCGGTCGAATCGATTTGCCGCGGCCAACGAGCGGCCATCAATCTTGCCGGCATCCATCACGAGCAGCTCCAGCGCGGCCAGGAACTGGCCTCGCCGGGCCACCTCGTCCCCAGCCGGCGTCTTTCGGTTCAGCTCCGTGTGCTGCCGGGGGTCTCACGGCCGCTCAAGCAGCGGAGCCGCCTCCGCGTACACGCCGGTACGGCGGAGGTTATGGCCACGGTTGTGCTGCTCGATCAGAACGATCTGAGACCCGGTGAAGAAGGCTTGGCGCAATTGGTCCTCGCCGAACCGGTTGTGACGACGTGGAACCAGCCGCTGGTGATCCGCAGCGAATCCCCGGTGACCACGATCGGCGGCGGGCACGTGCTCGACTCCAACGCACCCACATTGCGGCGCGCCGATCGCGGCAAGATTGCCCAACTGGCAAGGCTTGGGTCGGCCGAAGTCCTCGACCGCGCTTCGGCCGCCGTTTACTTCCTCGGATGGAGGGGTTGGAGGCCGGACGATCTTGTCCGGATTGCCGGCGCAACCTCGGCGGCGGATGTCGATCGCCAGTTGATCAAGCGGGGCGAAGTGGTCGAGTTGCCATTGTCGCCGACGAAGACTCTTCGCGTGCATCGCGACGTCTTGGAGGAATCGGCCGTTCGCGCCGAGCAACTTCTCAAAAGGATGCATGAGGACGAACCGTTGCGAACCCAACTCGACACATCCCGGTTGGTCGCACGGCTTGCCTGGCGTGGCGACCGCGCCATCGCCGAGGCGGTGCTGGCATGGATGGCCCGTGCGGGGCGGATCCGCCTGAGCCGTCGCGGCGTTGCCTTGCCCGATCATGGACCGAAGCTCTCTCGCAAGGAAGAGGAATTGCTGACGCGGATTCTCGAAGCCTACCGCAGCGCAGCCTTCCAGCCTCCCAGCGTTACTCAGATCACCGGGCAGGCGACCCGCAATCAGGCCGCCGTGCCGCAACTCATCGATCTGGCGGTGGCCGAGGGCGACTTGGTGACGATTTCACCCGGCATCTATCTCCACGCCGACGTGGAAACGCAGATGCGTTTCGAACTGGCCTCACGCCTGGCGGACGAAGGCGGTTTGACGGTGAGCCAAATCCGTGAACTCCTCTCCACGACGCGAAAGTTCGCCGTGCCGCTTTGCGAATACCTCGACCGTATCGGGTTTACGCGGCGAGAAGGCGACGTGCGTGTGCTCGCCGACGACGGCGGAAAAGGAGAATCACCCGCCGTGTGAGGATGACGACACCTGCGAACGCCGCCACCGAGTTGATTTCGCGGGGGGACGATTGGCCAGCCGCAGGATTTTTGAGTGTTCCTAACCATTCATGGAGCGGGCGGGGACTGTGCCATGTTTCGGCCCGCGGCCATGGCGTTAAGCTGGTAGTGCTGGTTAGCGTCGAATTGCAGCTGAGGACGGAGGATTCAGCGGAGCGGGAGCTGCCGAAAGCGTGAGAGCGTTGTGGCAGGTGTTACGTAGGATGGCATGAGCTTGTCGTAACCGACGGTTCGAGATATCGTTTGAAAGGTGGCGAATACCGACTTCGCGTGGAAATCATGCAGGAGTGAAGCGATGCCGGAGATCACTTTCGAGCAAGTGGCGGACTTGGCCTCGCGACTTCCGCCGACGGAGCAATTGAAACTTGTCGCGGAAATTGGCGAGAGAATTCGCCACGAGTTGCCTCAAACCTTGTCGAGACGCTACTCTGCTGATGCCATTCTCGACGCGGTCCGCCAACCGCCGCATCTGGACGCGGCCGACGTCGACGAGTTGGAACGCGCGATTGCGGCAGGACGATTGCCGATAAAGCAGGAGGGCATCTTCGACCCGGGTGGCGGCGAATGACCTACCTCCTCGATACCACCGCGGTCAGCGACCTGATGAAAGAGCACAAACGCGTCGAAGAGAATTTGGCGAACGCGGGGCGAGTGGACCGAGTGGTCATTTGCACGATAGTCCGCGGCGAGATCCTTTTTGGAATCGCGAAGCTCCCGCCCGGCAAGCGTCGCAGCAATTTGGAAGTCAAAGCCGAACAAATCCTTGCGGCAGTCTACTGTGAGCCAGTGCCACAAACTGCGGCGGACCAGTATGCCCGCATCAAGTCCGATTGCCAGACTAAGGGGATCCCACTGGATGAGAACGACTTGTGGATCGCCGCGACTGCGATTGCCATTGGCGCGACTGTTGTGAGCCGCGATTCCGATTACCGTGCCGTCCAGGGTCTATCGGTTACGGACTGGACTCATTGACCTGCCGGGAAACGATGGGCTGGGTCTTCCTTTCTCTCGTGCCCGGTATCCTCCCCCCGGATTCTCCAATGGTTTGCACGATGCACTGCTCACCGAACTTCCCTCTTCCCCCTTCTGGTCTCCTCTCTCATTTCTTACTTCCCGCCCGCCTGTCCATCCTCAACCGCGATCCGAAAGCCGACGTTGTGGACGCGCTGCCAGGCGGGATAGGCCAGGCGGAAAGCCGAACGGCAGCGTTGCGGACGGTCGCAATAGGAGCCGCCTCGCACAACCCGCTTTTCGTCGCGGGGCAGAGGACCGGTGTCGTTGCGGCCATCACCGGGGTCGTAGGGATACGCCCGCCACATCGACCGCGTCCACTCCGCAGCATTGCCGTGCGTGTCGTGGAGCCCCCAGACGTTCGTGCCGTAAGAGGCCACGTCCGCGGTGCCGATGGCCAGGTCGTCAAACCGCATTTCGGCGGGAAACGGCTGCAGCACCGCCACACCGGCAGTCCCCTCATAGATGCACGCCAACGACCGGTCGGCCATGTTTGCCCACCCCGAGAAATCAACATGCACTCCACCGTAAGCCAGCGCGGTGCTGCTGCCGGCGCGGGCGGCATATTCCCATTGCGACTCCGTAGGCAACGTTACCCGGCGGCCCGATTTCTCGGAGAGCCATAGGCAAAAGTCCATCGCTTCGTTCCACGAGACCCGCACGGCCGGCTGCGCGGGATCGTCGAGTTGAATCCCCGGCCCGTCGAGGTCGATCTGCCTCTTGGTAAACACTCCCGAGCAGTGGCCGGGCTGAAAGCGGCGGAACTGCTCGTTGGTGATCTCCGTCGCGCCGATCCAGAAGCTTTCCGAGACTTCGACGCTCGACGCCGGCCACTCGTCGGCCAATCCGCTGCCGTCGCAATCTCCCATCACGAAGCGGCCCGCGGGCACGCGGACCAGCTCGATGGCTGCAGCTTTACCCAAATCGAGCGTCATCGTTTGCCGATTCCATCGAGCTGTCTGCGGCGATTCGTCCAGCAAGCGCGAGATCGCTTCCTGCCGTTCGTCAGAGGTTGGCCCGGCCGGTACCGGCACAACCGCCGTCACCGCCGGAGCGTCCTGCTTGACTGCGTCGACGATCTCGGGATCGACCTTGGGACCGCCAGTCCGCACGGCCAATTCATGGCGGCGCCGGTCCACCCGGCCGGGAATCTCCGCCACATCGCCCCACGTGCCATGGCAGGGACCGTTCAAATCGATCCAGGTCACGAGACGATCCCACGCCTCCTCGTCGAGTTCGACACCGTAATGCCCCTTCATGAGCAATTGAATCAACTCGCTCGTATCGGCATGATACTCGCCGGGATTGAGCCGAGAGGCCGCGTCTTCGACGTTCACGCGGCGAACGAAGGGGATGAGCGCCTCATACGCCGGGGTGTAGAGCGTGCGAAGCGCTCCATAGGGCTTCGGCATGCCTGCGCAAGGGACAAATCGTTCGGGAAACCGTCTCAGCAGTGAAGGATCGAGCCGAGTCGCCCCGAGCATCGTCAGCGGCAGGCCCTGATACCTTCCGGCAAATCGTTCGTCGCGAAGGTCCGGCAATGGCGACCTTCCATCGCCATCGCTGCCGTCATGGCATCCGACGCAGTAGCGATCCAGCACCGGTTGCACCTCGCGAGCGAAATCGAAGCCGCGGGCCGCGCCGTACCACGGTTCGATCTCGGCGATTGGCCGGGCCGCCGCCAGATCGTTTCTCACCAGCGGCGTTTCTCGCGGCGTTTCATGGCACCCGACACAAGAGGCCGTCTCGCCCGGCATGGCGGTGTACCAGCTTCGCATGATCTGCACCGCTTTGCCTTCGGCATCGAGAGCCTGAAGCGTGATCGGGGTGCTCGCTGGGACGCGGAACTTCGCCGATCCGTCCTCGTACACAGGCACCGTGCCGATGATCCGCATCACCTCCCACGGCCCGCCGCGGCCGATCTTGTCCGGCCCGGCCATGCCCGGATAACCGAAGTGATACGCCCCGATTCGCAGCCGCTTGATTGTGCCCCGCGGCACACCCGCCAGCCCCGTTCCCTGGTAGATGTCGTGCAGGATCACCACCGCGTTGTCTTTCGATCGATCCGTGCGGTCGGGCAACATGGGTGGTGTGGGGCGCGGCTTGATCGGCAGCGGCTCAAAGAAATCGTGGCGAGGATCGGTGAGCACCGGTGTGATGTTGTCGAACACGTCGACCAGATAGATTCCCCAGGCAGCTTTGTTGTTCGGCTGCATCGCCGTGAGGATGTACTTGTCGCTGAGAGGCCAAGGATGAAGAAACTGGGGGCTCGCCTCGCGAGTGAGCTGATCCAGAGCCACCGGCACCACCGGCTCGCCGCGATGGGTGATGCGATGGAGGATGCCGGCGGCCTCGCTCCAGCCGCGCGAGATGTCGAGCACGGCCAGTTCGCCCATCCGGTTCTTGCCGTGATAGCCGGATAGGGTCGCCACGATCTTGTTCGGATCTCCGGGAACCGCGCGGGGGAAGAACAGGCAGTTGGGATAGTAGCAATTGCTGCCGTAAACGGCCCGCTGCCCGCTTCCATCGGGATTCATCACCATCAGCGGACGGACGTAGGCGTGCAACAACCCAGTGTAGTCCCAACGGCTGTAGATCACCTGTCCGTTGGAGAGAACGGAAGGGTGCAAGTCGAGATCCTGGTCGTAGCACAACTGCACCATGTTCGCGCCGTCCGCGTCCATGCGATACAAGCAGCAGGCACGCTGGCGACCATGCCAACAAGGCACTCCGGTAAAGGAGGCCGTCGAAGCGAAGACGATTCGCCCGTCCGGAAGATAGCACGGGTCGAAATGGTCGACGTCGTCAATCTCCCGCGACACCTGCCGCGGGTTGCCCCCGTCGATGCCGAGTTCGTGGATCTGCCACGTCCGGCCGTTAGGCATGGTACACAGCAGCCTCTGGGCGCTAAAGTGCAGATCGACTTCGCCGACGAAGCTGCCGTCGTCGGGCCGATAGAGCGTCTCCAATCGACCGCCGGGGCCGACGGGCGAGAGAACGGCCAGCTCGTTGCCGTAATTCTTCTGTTCCAGACAGGTATTGCACTGGTGATTCGTCGGCAGACCGAGTTGCCCCTTCACTCGTTTCAGAACCAGCAGACGGTCGAAATCGAGCAACGGGTTGGCCAGCATCGCGTCGTTACGCAGCCTCGCGAAGTTCGCCGCCGTGTCCGGCGACTTGTCACTTACTCGATGGGATACCTCTTTCCAGCGACGCAAGAACTCGTCGCCCCGTGGATAGCGGTCGCCGAAGGTGTCAATCAGATCCTCAATGGCCAGCCGCAGGCACTCCATCTGGTACGACAGTTCGCTTTTTTGGGCTGCGACGGCCGGGTCGTATTGCGGCGGGCGGTGGATCGGCCGCGTCCGCGCCGGCGGTCCGCTGCGAACGGGCGGCACGTGGATTGAGGGCGTCATCGGCCCCACCAATTCTTGCGGCGTCTCGGCCGCCTGAACGCGCATCGAAAGCTCAAGAGCTACGATTGCGACCCCGACCGCCGACATCCCACAGACCCGTCGCATAGCAAATCTTTCTCAACTTTGGAGTGCGAACGACTTGTCGTCGCTTTCTTTCTCTTTCTTTCTCTCTCTCTTGCCTTTTTTCTCTTCTTTCTTCCCATATACTCCGTCAAGTAAACAGGCGAAACCCCCACCGGAACAATATCGACACCACTTTTGCGAGTTCTAACAAGCCGGTGCCAAAACCTGCTCCATCCGACCCCTACGCTAGCAGGGTGAAATCGATACTCCATCCGCATACTATCTCTAGTGACCTTTACAGGCTACACTTGCGGTTCTGGTGGACCTTGAAGACCGTCCCTTTGATCCGCCACCAGGAGATTGAAGCACGCCCCGATTGGAGAAGCAACGCAATGGCTGATGAAGCCTTAAATCAACAATCCGTCCAGAAGGCGTTGGAGGATTTTCCCGATCCGGAGACCGGCCGCGGCATCGGCAGGCTCGGCCAGATCCATAACATTCACATCGAAGACCATAAAGCGACCGTCCTCCTTGGGCTGACCACCTATTCGGCGCCCCTTTGGGAAAAAACCAAGTCGGAACTGGCCAGCCACCTTCGCAGCAGCCTCCCTCAGTTGAGCGATGTTGCGGTCAATGTAGAAGTCCATGACCGCCCCGCCGAGAAAATCGGGGAAATCGGCCTGGCAGCCAAGGCGGTCATCGCCGTCGGTTCGGGCAAGGGAGGGGTGGGCAAGAGCACCATCGCGGCGATCCTCGCCTATGGACTCAAGCGAGCCGGCGCGAGAGTCGGCCTCATGGATGCCGACGTCTACGGCCCCAGCATCCCGCATTTGATCGGTACCAACCAGCGACCGGTGGTCCACGAAAACCGTATCCAGCCGGTCGTGGTCGACGGGCTGACGGTCATGTCGATGGGCTTTCTGATTCCGCCCGGCGAGGCCGTGGTCTGGCGCGGCCCCATGCTCCACGGCGCGATTACCCAGTTTCTCCGCGACACCGACTGGGGCAATCTCGATTACCTGATCATCGACATGCCCCCCGGCACCGGGGACATCGCCCTGACCCTTTCACAGCTTCTGCCACTGACCGGGGCGGTGGTGGTCTGCACCCCGCAAGACGTCGCCTTGCTGGACGCCATCAAGGCCATCGCCATGTTCGGTAAAGTGAATATCGATGTGCTGGGCATGGTCGAGAATATGAGCCACTTCATCTGCCCCGAGTGCAACGCGCGCCACGACATTTTCGGTTCCGGCGGCGCCAAGCGGAAAGCCGCGGAACTCAACGTCCCCTTTCTCGGCGAAGTGCCGCTGAACATCGCCATGCGGATCCTCGGCGACGAGGGCAAAGTCGGCAGTAGTTTCGACGACGAGGCCTCGCGGCCCTATCTGGACGCCATTGGCCTCAATCTGGTTAAGAACTTGGTCAGCAAGCACCGGCAGAAGCCTGCCATGCCGTCGCTCTCCGTACTGAAGTGAACGACGCGCTTTTTTGGACGCACCGATCACCAAGAACCAAGAGATTTTCAAGAGTCGCCCAGGGAGTCCAACCGATCCAATGACCGTCAACCATCCAAAACTCGATCCGTTTGGCGCTCGCGACCTCCTGCCGACGCGCGGCGGCGACGTGGGAATCTACCGCCTCAGCCGCTTGGAAGACGCCGGTCTCACGGTCGTCTCCAAACTGCCGTTTTCCATTCGTCTGCTGCTGGAATCGGTGCTGCGAAACTGCGATGGGTTCGAGGTGCGGGAAGAGGACGTCAAGGGTTTGGCGGGGTGGAGTGCCGCGGCGCCCGCCGAAGTTGAGGTTCCCTTCAAGCCGGCACGGGTGGTACTGCAGGACTTTACGGGTGTGCCCGCCATGGTCGATCTGGCCGCCATGCGCAGCGCGATGAAACGGCTGGGCGGCGACCCTAAGAAGATCAATCCGCTTATCCCAGCCGATCTGGTCATCGACCATTCGGTCCAGGTCGACGTCTTCGCCTCGGCCGATGCCCTTTCGAGAAACATGGAGTACGAATTCCAACGCAACCGCGAGCGTTACGAGTTTCTCCGCTGGGGGCAGAAAGCGCTGGACAATTTCCGCGTCGTGCCGCCGGGAGTCGGAATCGTCCACCAGGTCAACCTTGAATTCCTCGCCAAGTGCGTCTTCCTCCGCCAAGACGCGCGCGGCCCGCTGGCGATTCCCGATACGTTGGTCGGCACCGACAGCCACACGACGATGATCAACGGCCTCGGCGTGCTCGGCTGGGGCGTTGGTGGGATCGAGGCGGAAGCGGCGATGCTCGGCCAACCGCTCTACATGCTCATGCCCGAGGTGATCGGATTCGAGTTGACCGGCCAATTGCCCACCGGCGCTACCGCCACCGACCTGGTGCTGACGGTGACGGAAATCCTCCGCAAGGAAGGAGTGGTGGGCAAGTTCGTCGAGTATTTCGGCCCCGGCGTTTCCACGATGAAACTCGCCGACCGCGCCACCCTCGCCAACATGGCGCCGGAATACGGCGCCACGATGGGCTTCTTCCCCATCGACGACCAAACGCTCCGCTATCTCCGAGAAACCGGACGCAGCGACGACGAGTTGGACCTGGTCGAGCGCTACACCAAAGCACAGCAACTCTTCCGCACGGACGCCGGTCCGGCGCCGACCTACACCAAGCGCCTTTCGCTCGATCTGGCCGGCATCGAGCCGAGTCTTGCCGGTCCCAAACGGCCGCAGGATCGCGTGCCGCTCGGCGCGATGAAGCCGGGTTTTCACCGGTCGCTGGAAGCGCCGCTCAATCAACGAGGCTTCGCCCTATCGGGCGACGACCTGAAGCGGACCGCTCCGGTCCGCGACAACGGCCGTTCGACCACGATCGGCCACGGCGCCGTGGTCATCGCGGCGATCACAAGCTGCACGAATACGAGCAATCCCAGCGTGATGCTGGCAGCCGGCCTGCTGGCCAAGAAGGCGGTCGAGAAAGGCCTGAACGTGCCCCCGCACGTCAAGACCAGCTTGGCGCCGGGCTCGCGGGTTGTGACCGACTATCTTCAGCGGGCCGGGCTCGACGAGGATCTCGAAAAAATCGGTTTCCACACCGTCGGCTACGGCTGTACGACCTGCATCGGCAACAGCGGGCCGCTGCCGGAAGCGGTCGCCGAGGCGGTAGCGGAGGGCAATCTGGTCGC
This sequence comes from Rhodopirellula sp., assembly GCA_012728855.1. Classification (GTDB taxonomy): domain Bacteria; phylum Planctomycetota; class Planctomycetia; order Pirellulales; family Thermoguttaceae; genus JABWBD01. Next base: position 12,623 of record JAAYEH010000356.1, read on the forward strand.
CGCCGCCGTCCTCAGCGGCAACCGCAATTTCGAGGGGCGAATCAATGCCGCGGTCAAGGCCAACTACCTGGCCAGCCCGCCGCTGGTCGTCGCCTACGCCCTGGCGGGCACGGTCGACATCGACCTGCTCGCCGAGCCGCTCGGCACGGGAAGCGACGGCCGGCCGGTCTTCTTGAAGGATGTCTGGCCGACCCAGCAGGAAGTCAATCGCGTGATGGCCGAGGCCGTCCGCCCCGAAATGTTTCGCCAGCAATACGGCAGCGTCTTCGAGGCCAATCCGACGTGGAACGAGCTTCCCGTGGCCGGCAGCGAGATCTATCCGTGGGATTCCAAGAGCACGTATATCCAGGAGCCGCCGTTCCTGCTGGACCTGGCCCCCGAGCCCGGCCCGATCGAGCCGATCCGCGGCGCCCGCGTACTCTTGGCCCTGGGCGACTCGGTCACGACCGACCACATTTCGCCGGCCGGCAGCATTGCCAAGAACAGCCCCGCCGGCCGTTACCTCCAGGAACACGGCGTGCAGCCGGTCGATTTCAACAGCTACGGCTCGCGGCGCGGCAACGACCGCGTGATGACCCGCGGCACGTTCGCCAACATCCGCATCCGCAACCAGTTGGCGCCCGGCACCGAGGGGGGCGTCACGCGTCATCTGCCCGACGGCCTCGCGATGACCGTCTACGAAGCCGCCGTCGAGTACCAGCAGGAAGGCGTGCCGTTGATCGTCCTGGCCGGCGCCGAGTACGGAACCGGCAGCAGTCGCGATTGGGCCGCCAAGGGAACCTACCTGCTCGGCGTCCGCGCGGTGATCGCCGCCAGCTACGAGCGAATTCACCGCAGCAATCTGGTCGGCATGGGCGTGCTGCCGCTGCAGTTCACGGAGGGAGCGTCTTGGCAGTCGCTCGGTTTGACCGGCGACGAGGTATTCGACTTCCCGCAAGTCGGCGACCAATTGCGTCCCGGCGCAACGCTCTCCGTAACCGCCACGGCGGCGGATGGCGCCACAAAACAGTTCCAAGTCAAAGTGCGGATCGACACGCCGGTCGAACTCGAGTACTACCGGCACGGCGGTATTCTGCAGGCGGTCTTGCGCAAGCTGTTGAAGTAGTTCTCGTGCCGATGCTCAACGCAGCGGAGGCTCAAAAACGTCGAAACGCTTCACCGTCACCCTGCCTTCTCCGGCGGTGATCAACTCGAGAACATGCGATTGATTCGGCAGCGCCTGGAACAGCGTGGTACGGAACTCACCGCCGTTGCCCTGAAAGTCGACAATTCCCGCACAAGCACGATAGACGTCGAAGGTGTAGGTATCGCCCGCCTTGTTGAGGATCTTGCCATTCCACGGGTGCAAGAAGGGGACGCACCCCGCTCCGTGCCGCCAAAGTTCCGGCGGAATGCCGATCTGACCACTGTTGCTGACAAACGGCTTCAACACGTTTCCCTCGCCATCGGCCCCCGTTACGCTGCCCACCAGCTCATAGTGCCCTTTGTCGTCCGTCACCCGAATGGTCCAGGTCTGTGGAACAAGCCCCCGGCCCAGATCGATGCCGTGAGGACCGATATCGCCGATCGAGCCTTGCGGCGGCGCGGCATTGTCGCGGCCCGGGACAATCGGACCGGCCAGAAAACAGGGAACCTCTTCCGCGGGCAGGCCATCGAGCCGGATCTTCGCCCTGACGCCATCCGGTGCCCTGACGCCGATGAGGTCGATCCGGTTGCCGGTGAATTGAACCCGGATGCGGCTGCCCGCAGCGTCGGTGCCGGCCGCACCGTCGAGCAGCGTCCAATGCGGTCCCATAGCCGTCGCGCATTCCTGCCCGCCGTCCGTCTCGCTTCGCGTCACACCGAGGCGGCGTTCGCGGTCGTTCGGGTCGTAGGCATAGGTATCTCTGGCGGCAAAATGGCGAACGATGTTTTCGTTGATCACCAGCGCCCCGTACTTGGATTGTTGCACTCCGTCTTGCAGCAGACCATGTTCGGGATCCACTTCCACTTCCATGTTGTGATCGCGGAGATAATTCGCCCATTCTTTGCGGTTTTCCACAAACTCCACGCCGTACTTCGCGCAAATCCGGCGCATCTCCGGGATATCCGCGAAATTCGTGGCGTCTTCATCCTTCCCCCAAAAAGAAACGTCGTCCGCTTTCCAATGGACACTCGCCACAACGATGTCGGCGGTTGTCTGCCTGCGAAGCGTCTGGAAGATCTTTTCCAGGTCGCTTTCCAAGCCGATGCCGTAGAGGAGAACCAGGTCGGGCTGTTCGGGAACCACCACGTGCCTAGCCCATCCCAGCACATACCGCCAGGGCACCGAGGAGCCGACATGCTTCTTGTAAACAATCGGAGGGGCGTTGGGAAAACGCTGCCGCAGGTGACACGCCAAGGCGGTGCCGTCGCCCAAGAAATTGAGATAGCTCGGCCCGATCCCCCAGATCAGAAACGGCCGCTCGGGCGAGATTCCCTCGCTGAGTTTGCGGAGGCTCAGCGCTAGGTTCCGCCCGTCGTCCGGTCGCGGAGACAGATCTCGCTGCGGATACTTGGACCGCCACCTCCAGAATCCCCAATCCGCCTTGACTGCAGCCGCCCGCAGACGTTCGGGGAGCGGGGGCAGCGTCGTGGGCCGCATCGCATCGATCCGCAATGTGGTGTCAACGGCGCCGGGGGGCAACTCGAAATTCAGACAAATGGTTGCCACGTCGCCGCGGTCGTAGCTACCGGCTTGATTCGGAGTGGCTTTGTCGATCACACGAACGTTCGTGAGATCGATCACCGCCCGCTGCCACTGTCCTGGCGCCGTCATGTCGATTTCATCGACCCAATCAGCGACGGCAAGCTTCTCGAAGCCCGGACTGCAAAAGTACGCATTGCGTGCCTTCCAGCCCGCCCCCTCCACGACTTTCAGCCACACTTCAACCGCCTCGGCCTGGGATAAGTCGAGCGGCGTTGCCGGCGACAAACGCAACTCGACAAAACTCTTGGGACGTTTCGCCCCGACCTGCGCGTGAACCTGCACGCTGCACTCGCCCGCTACGCGGTCGTCCGAATGCGGCGTGAAGGTGTATTTCTGCCGTGTGTTGTCATCCTGCCAGTAGCTCTGCGTCGTCCAGGTGCAAGCACCTTCCGACCAATCCGGCGCGACGTCCGCTTCGGCCGAACTCACGATCCCCGCCGATATTACGCATACGATCCCCAAACCGATCCCAATGCCCGACATGATGTTTCTCCTCAAACTGTAGACGGAGTTGAAACGGGGACTGGCTCCGAGCGTGGTTTTGGCCCGGGACTGTCTAGAAATCGACTGCCGCTTGGTGCCTGTCCCCTTTTCAACGGGCCATCTCGGTCCCGTGTCCGCAGCGCTGGTCATTGTAGAATGGCGCCCCGGAGGCCGACAACGATCTTTGGTACCCCGCCGGCTTGATATTGTGATGTTTGGATTAGCATCGATCAGCGCGGATCAGTGTTCCCCCTCGACTTCTCGTGCAAATCGAAGAGGATGTAGCGTTTTTATTCGAGTTCGACCACACAATTCAACTCGAAAATAGGCAATCTTTTCCGGAAAGTTGACAGACGTTGTCGGGACCGCAGACATCGTAACCGGAAATCAAGGACAACCGCAGGCGGAGTGAACCGTTTCGGATCCGCCAAAGAGACTTTCTGCGTTCCGGTGGAATATCCCCTCTTTCACCGTTTCGCTCTGGGCGGCGGAGAGATGCATTGCCTCCACGGCACTCTTGATTGCTTGGATCACATGGTACGTGTTGTAGGTAAGCTGCCGGCGCTGGACAGATTCGGCGGCCAGAGCGGGATCGTTCCAGGGGTAGTCGTCGCGAGTAATGAAGATCGCACCGTGGGTTTTCGACCAGGCTTCGACGCCGGTGATCAGGCCGAAAGGTAAGTCGGTACCGAACACCAGGCGGTCGCGCATGCCCGGGTGCGCGAGCGCCCGGCGGTAGACCTCCGGCAAGGTCGCCGACGACGTCTCCAGATAGACGTTCGGGTAATCGAGCAGGCCGGAATCGCAGAAGGCAAAGAACTCCGCCGCTTCCAGGTAGCGGCCCATGTGAGCCAGGACGATCGGAAGGTTGGGGTACTGATCCAGCACCCTTCGCAGATAGTCCTGGTTCCGCTTCTCGCCCATGCCGCGCCCGGATGTGTGGAGCATCAGGACCAGCCGCCGGCGGTCCATAAACTCTAGCAGAGCTTCCGGGATGAACTCCGGCATCGTCGTCTCGAAAACGCTCTTGCCCAACAGATCGAAGTAGGGCTTCACACCCGAGAACCGCACTCCTGCGGCGATGGCCGCGTCGAAGGCGGCGACGCTCTTTGCCGCGTCCGTCGGATGAGCGAGAAGAAAGCCTCGGATCTCGGGCGCGGTCTTCATGAGCCGGATCATGTAGCCGTTGGCTGCGTCCTGATCCACCTCCTGCAACGGAAAGGGAAACGCCGCCAAACCCACCAGAGTTCTGCCACCGAACAAGCGGGGATACCAGTCCCGCAACTCTTCCCACGTCAAGCTCGTAAACGTGGACAAGGCGAGCTTCTTCCGATCCTCACGGATGCTTCTCATGACCTCCGGCGGACCGAGGTGGACATGGGCATCGAAAATCGTGGCGGGAAGCCAGTCGCGGAGTTCTTGTTGCCAAAGCCCCACGTGATCGACGTACGGATGCATGGCGCCCCCTCTCAGTGGTATCCCGGCTTCAGGCGGCGGCGATATTCGGCCGGAGAGTATCCGGTGTGCTGTCGAAATACGCGACTCAGGTAGGGAACATACTTGAACCCGCAGCGATGGGCAACCTGCTTGACCAGAAGCCCGCTCTCGACCAGGAGCCGTTTGGCCCGTTCGACCTGAACCCGCTGAATCTCATCGTGGATCGTCCGGCCCAAGGTGTCGCGGAACCGCTTTTCGAGCGTCGAACGCGAAAGCGGCACCGCCTGGAGCACGTCGGCGATCCGGATGGGATCACATGCATGCTCTCGGACGAATCGGACCGCGGTCGCCACGTCCGGATCGTCGCACGCCAGCACATTGGTCGACTGCCGCGCGACGAGCCCTTCCGGCGCAACCGCCCGTGGCGTCTGCGGCGCGGTGCTGCCGGCCATAAGCCGATCGAGCGCTGCCGCCGCTTCATAGCCGATTCGCTGGGAGCCCTGCTCGATACTCGTGAGGGCCGGATTGGCGAGTTCGCACATCATCTCGTCATTATCGACTCCCACGACTGCCACATCCTCCGGCACCGCCGCCCCCGCGACCCGGCATGCTTCGAGAACCTGGTGACCGCGGATGTCGGTGCAGGCCATCAATCCCAGCGGCTTCTCCAGCCCGTGGAGCCACTCGGCCAACTCATTGAGTTGGCGGATCCAACCATGAGCGTCGGCATGCCGGCCCCGGTAGATTTCGCAGATTGCGCCGGCGGACTTCGCCCTCTCGCAGAACGCGTGCCCGCGCTCTTCGGACCATCGGTGCATTCGGCTGGGCGGATTCCCATAGAACGCCAAGCGAGTCAGTCCGCAATCCAAGAGATGTTCGGCCGCCAGTCGTCCGATCGCTTCATTGTCCGTCGTGAAGTAAGGCGCTTTGGAATTCGGATCGTACCAGCCGTGTCCGCCGCCGATTCCGACCACGGGAATGTGAAGCCCTCTGACGGCGACAGCGATCTTGCGATCGTCGAAATCGGCGATGATGCCGTCGCCGTCCCATCGCTGGAGTTTCGGCAGCTTCTGAAGCGGATTCTCTTCAACATAGAGACTCCACTGGCCGCATTGCCGGACATAGGCGGCGATCCCCTGTACGACGCGGCGGTCGTATCTCCGCGATACATTGGCCAAGACGGCGATCCGGCGGACTCGGCTCATCGGTACAGTCTCTGGCGTATTCGGCGCGGGAACATTCGCAACACCACGGGGCTGTCGGTACGGTTTGCACGCAAAAGTATAAGCGAAAAACGAAATATCGTAAACCTCCCGGGCTATACTGAAGGGCAAATGTGCTGTCCGGACGGCTCAGGAGAATCGCCATGGCCTGCTCGGAGTGGACCGACGCGGAAAAAGAGCGGCTCCGCGAAGATGCGCTCCGCCTGATCATTCCGCACTTCGCCAACAATGAAAACCTCGCCCGCGGGCCCAAGATCTTCGTCCGCGGCGAAGGCTGCTACGTCTACGACCTCGATGGCAACAAGTACTTCGATTCGTTCGCCACTCTGCTGACCACCGTTTGCGGGCACTGCCGCCCCGAGGTTACGGCGGCCGTCGCGAAGCAGATGCAGATCCTGGAGTTCTTCCCGAACTACGAGGACGCCTTCACCGTGCCGCTGGTCGAACTCGCCCGCAAGCTGGCCGAAATCATGCCGGGCGACTTGTCGGTGAGCTTCTTTGTCAACAGCGGTTCGGAGGCCAACGAGACGGCGCTGAAGATGGCCCGGCAATACCACGTAGCCCGCGGCCAGCCGCACCGCTTCAAGACAATCGCCCGCCGCGGCTCGTACCACGCGACCACGCTGGGCGGGATCTCCGTCACCGGCCTGCCCTGGTTCCGAGAATTCTTTGAGCCCCTTCTGCCCGGCTGCCTCTTTACGCCAGCCGTCCGCGACTACGAGCGGCCCGAGGGGATGAGTTCGGAGCAATATGCCGAGGGGTGCCTGCGAGAGCTGGAGGAACTGATTCTATTCGAAAAGCCGGAAACGATCGGCGCCATGATCCTCGACCCGCTGCCCGGCTCCAACAGCGGATATCCGTTGCCGCCGCGCGGCTACTTGTCCGGCCTGCGGGCACTGTGCGACAAATACGGCATTGTGCTGATTTTCGACGAGGTCCAGACCGGGTTCGGCAAGACGGGCAAGTGGTTCTTCTGCGATCACGAGGGTGTGGCGCCGGACATCATGACCATCGGCAAGGGGTTTACCGGTGGCTTCATCCCCCTGGGCGCGGCCGTTACCACGCCGCGAATCGCCGACGTTTTTCGTCGCGGCCCCGGATCGGAACTTCGTAGCGGCAGCACATACGGCGGGCATACCGTCGCCTGTGCCGCCACGCTCGCTAATCTGGAGATCATCGAGCGAGAGAACCTCGTCAGCCACGCCGCCGAACTAGGCGATTATCTGCGTCGGCGGCTTAACGGGCTGGGTGAAAAACATCCGATCGTCGGCGACGTCCACGGCATCGGTCTGCTTTGGGCTGTGGTGCTCATGTCGGACCGCCGCACCCGTCGCGAACTCGACCCGAAGCTCGGCGTGGGCAATTTCATCCGCGACTGGTGCTACCGGAACGGCATGATCCTCCGCAGCAATGGCGACATCCTGGTGTTGGCCCCCTCGCTGATCATCACGCGCGAAGAAGCGGACTTGGTCCTTGGCTTGATAGATCGAGCGATCGGCGCCGCGGTGGAGCATTTCCATCTGTGCTAAACTGTCCCCTTTTCAACGGCGAACGAACGTACCAACGGAGAACCACAAGATGAACGCCGAATTGCCACGCGACCGATTTGCTGTTGCCGCCGTCTTGGCCATGCTCTTCGCTCACTTCGCCACAGGCGCCCGGGCGCTCGACTTTCCCGGCCCGGCGCCCGGCCCGGCGAGGGCAACTTCGGAAGACTCGTCGGTCGTACTCGAGAACGACGTGATCTCGCTCTCATGGCGGGTCGAGGAGGGGGCTCTCAAGCCGCTGAAGTTGGCCAATAAACTGTCCCGGGTCGATATCGATCTCGGTTCGGCCGAGTGCTTTCGGATCGTCCTGGCCAATACGCCAATGCCGGGCCTGGAGATCCTGAAAGCATCGGACCTGAAACTCGCCGGCCGGCCGGAAGTGAAGGAGATTCCGGCGGATTTGCAGGCCGTCCGGCAGACGCAACGACTGGCGGGCAAGCAGATTGCCGCCGTGTTCGGTCCTCCGCACAGCCCGCTCTCGGTCGAGTGGAAGGCCGTGCTTCGCGACGGGGCGAATTACGTGCGGCAAGAGATCGTCGTCCGCGGCAAAGGACGACCGCTGGAAGTCCAGGAGATCGTCGTCTGGGAATTGGCCGCGCCGCAAGCGGCGGTCATCGGCGTCGTCGAAGGCTCGCCAGTCGTGGCCGGCCAGACGTTCTTCGCCTGCGACCATCCCATGTCGACGAGCCAATTGCTGGATGCCGACTCGGCCGGGCCGGCGACGCGATTCCGCTGCAGCTACGCGGTCACATCGATGCTGGAGGAAGGCCGTCCGCTTGCGGCGAGTTCGGTTGTGGGCGTCGTGCCGGCGGGCCAGTTGCGCCGCGGCTTTCTCTACTACCTGGAACGAGAACGGGCCCAGCCTTATCGCCAACTCCTGCACTACAACAACGGCAGTGAGGTCGGCTGCGGATACTGGCGACTGATGACGGCCAAGAAGCCGGAGGAGGCCGAGGCGTTCCGGCTGAACCAGCAACAGTTGTGGCAGCAGTTGATCGAAGCGTTCGGGCGCGAGCTGGTCGAAAAGCGCGGCGTGCAGATGGACGTCTTCGCACACGACTTCATGTGGGACGACCCGGCGCTCGTCTGGCAATTCCATCAGGGATATCCCGAAGGCTTCGCGCCGATCCGCGCCGCAGCCGCCAAGTACCGCGCCGGGCTGGGCGTTTGGCTCTCTCCCTTCGGCGGCTACCCCGGCAAATCCGCCCGGATTGAAAACGGAATGAAGATGGGGTTCGAAGTGAGCCGCATGGGCCTCACGCTCGCCGGACCGCGGTACTATGCCCGTTTCGCCGCCGCCTGCACCGGTATGGTCCGCGACTACGGGGTCGGCTACTTCAAGTTCGACGGGTTCGGCGCCGGAAACAACAAGTTGGGCGCCGAGGCCTACCGCAGCGATGTCGAGGGCCTGCTCCGGGTGATCGAGGAACTTCGCCGGCTTGATTCGGCGGTGTTCGTCAACCCGTCGACCGGCTCATGGCCGTCGCCCTTCTGGCTCCGCTACGCCGATTCGATCTGGCGTCAAAACGCCGACACGCAAAACACCGGCAAAGGCTCCGACCGGCAGAAGTGGATTACCTACCGGGACGGATCGGTCCGCAACTGGACCCTCGGCCGCGGACCGCTCTACCCGATCAGCTCGTTGATGATCCACGGAGTGTTTATCAATATTCTGCCGCTGGCCGGAAACCCTTACGACCCGAAGAATCCTCCGGGCAGCACCGACCTGAAGGACGTAACCGACGAGATCCGCTCGTTTTTCGCCACCGGCACAAACCTCCAGGAACTCTACATCACGCCCGAACGGATGAAGCCGGAGTTCTGGGACGTGCTGGCCGAGGCCGCCAAGTGGTCCCGCAGCCGCGCCCGTGTGTTTGCCGATACCCACTGGGTCGGCGGCGACCCGGACAAGGGTGAAGTCTACGGCTGGGCATCCTGGTCCAAGTCGAAAGCTGTGCTTGGGCTCCGCAATCCGGACGACAAGCCGGCCGGAATTTCGATCGACGTCGCCGCGGCCTTTGAACTGCCGGAAGGGGCGCCTCGAAGTTACGTTCTCACAAGTCCCTGGAAGCAAGACGCAGGAAAGCCGCCGATCGAACTCAGCGCGGGCCGGGAGCACCGCTTTGAACTGGAGCCGTTTGAAGTCTTGGTTTTCGATGCGGCACCGGTTGAGAAGTGATGCCCAGTAACCGTTCACGGGGGAGCCGGGGACTGGTCCATTTTTCGGCCGGTGGACTCGTTGTGGCAGGCTCAGACGCCGACCGAAAACATGGACCTGTCCTCTTCCTCCCCATACTACTCAGAGGAGATTAAGCCGTGTGTCCCGACAACGACTGGGCACAGGAGTGCCGCGAGTTGGCCCGCCGGATCCGCGCGCACTGTCTGCGGATGACGCATCGCGGAAAGAGCGGCCATGTCGGCAGCATGCTCTCGATGGCGGAATTGCTCGCGGTGCTCTATACTCGGATCCTGCGAGTCGACCCGGAAAACCCGCGTTGGCCCGACCGCGACCGCTTCATCCTCAGCAAGGGGCATGGCGGCGGCGCGGTTTATGCCGTACTGGCCGAACGAGGATTCTTTCCGGCCGACTGGATGCTCGGCTACTACCTCGACAACGGCAGGCTCATGGGACACATCAGCCACCACGTACCGGGTGTGGAGTTTTCCACCGGCTCGTTGGGTCACGGCCTGCCGGTGGCCTGCGGCATGGCGCTGGCCGCCCGGCGTGCGAAGAAGAACCACCGTTACCTCTGCCTGATGAGCGACGGCGATTGCGACGAGGGCTCTACCTGGGAGGCGATCCTTTTTGCTGCGCACCACCGGCTCGACAATCTTACGGTGGTGCTCGATTACAACAAGGTTCAGGCCCTCGGGCACGTGAAGGACGTTCTCGATCTGGAACCGCTCGACGAGAAGTTGCGGTCATGCCGTTGGGCCTACCGGGAGATCGACGGCCACGACGTGGTCGCCATCGACGCCGCACTGAAAACGCTGCCGTTTGAACAAGGCAAGCCTTCCTGGCTCACCGCCCATACGGTCAAGGGCAAGGGCGTGAGCTTCATGGAAAACACAGTGGCCTGTCACTATGGTTCGGTCAACGACGAACAACTCGCCCGGGCCTTGCGCGAAATCGGCGCGGCCTGAGCGTAAAGGATAACGAACGCGTGCGTGTGCCACTGCTTTGAGTTGAATGTGCTGTCCACCGAGATCACGGCATCCACAACTCCAAGCAGTGCCGTGCGTAACCGCACTGCTTGTGATTGTGGAGAGTCTTTCGCCGATGGAAACTCCGTTCAATCCCAAGCAGTGCCACACTGTTGATGAGGTAACATTATGAACCGCGACAATTTGCGTCCGAATCGCCGTGATTTCCTGAGGGCTGCTGGCTCCGTAGCCGTCGCGGGCTTCCTCTCTTCCAGGCGGATCGCCTCCGCTGCCCCATCGCCGCCTGACTTCAAGTCCCTCTCCCTCGAACAGCAGGTCGGCCAGCTCGTCATCGCGAGGCAGCAGGATTGGCCGCTGATGGAGCGGTATGCTAAACGAGGCATCATCAGCGGAATGACGCCCTCGCTGACAAAGTTATCACCGGCGGAGGTGGCAGAGTTCACCAACCGTTTTCAAGAGCTTTCGCCGATCCCGCTTCTGCTGGGTTGGGGTGGTGTCAGCTACAGTGGCGGCAGTGACGTCCGTCTTGGACAAGCGATGCGGCTGGCGGCTACGCGTTCCGGCGAACTCTGCCGAGAGGCGGCTCGTATCGAGGCCGTCGAGGCTCGCGCCTTGGGCATTCACATCGCCGCTACACCGAATCTCGACGTCAACACGAACCCCGACAATCCCATCATCAATCTGCGCAGCCTGGGCGATGACGTGGACCTGGTGATCGAACTCGGCGCCGAACTCGCCCGGGGTACGCTGGACGGCGGCGCGGCCTCAATTTTCATGCACTTTCCCGGCCACGGCGACTCGCGAGGCGATTCGCACATCCAGATGCCGGAAGTCGATCGCAGCCTTGCACAACTGGAAGCGGTGGAACTGAAACCGTTTGCCGAGTTGATTCGGCGCGGGCTGGGCCGCATCGTGTGTACGAACCACTGCCATTATCCCGCACTGGAGCCCGATCGGCCGATCCCCGCCACACTCTCTCGCAAGATCGTCACCGGGCTGCTCAGGGAAAAACTAGGCTACAACGGCATCATTATGTCCGACAGCCTCACCATGCGGCCGATCAAGGACCACTACGGGATCGAGGAGGCCGCCATCGAAACGGTTGCCGCCGGCCACGATATGATCTTGCAGGACTACAACTCCGATCCCGGGATCACCATCGATGCGCTGGCTCGCGGAGTGCGTCAGGGACGCATTCCGCTCGCGCAAGTCGAGCAGTCCGTCGCTCGCGTGTGGCGGTTGAAGCAGGGACTCGGCCTGTTTGACAACCGCCTGGTCGACGTGACAAAGATTCCCGAGCGATTCGCCACCCCGGCCGGCGCCGAAGTGGCGCGCCGCATCGCGCGGGAGAGCGTGACCATGCTCGAGAACCAAGGCGCACTTCATCCACAGACGAAGGAGGTTCTCGTGGTCAGCAACGGCAGCGCCGCCACGATCGAACAGGACATGGCCGTCAAACACTCGCCGACAACGCATCGGCTGAACGAGCAGATCTGCCGGCGGTTGCCGAACGCACGAAACGTCGTGCTCTCCACACAGATGAAACCGGAGGAGATCAGCCGCGCGCTGGAAACGGCGCAAGCCGCGGAAATGGTCGTCTTTGGAGTGTTCACGCGAGTGCGATCGTACGTGGAGGACGCCATCAAGGTTCCGCCACCGTACAGCGAACTCATCCGGCGCGTGGCCGCCATGGGCCGTCGCGTTGCCCTGCTCAATTTCGGCAATCCCTACGTCCTGGGCAATCTGCCCAAACCGGCGATCTCGCTCTGCACGTTCAGCGATGCCGCGGATTCCATTGATGCCGCCGTGCAGGTCTTATTCGGCGAGATGAAAGCGCGAGGGAAGCTGCCGGTGCATATCTCGGAAGCATACCCGTTCGGCTATGGGCTGACCGATTAGCCAGGCGAGGAACAAGAAAGAACACGATGCGAACCCGTTTCAATCAAGTGCTCGTCGATATTGCCCGCGAAGATCCGCGGATCTATCTCGTCCTGGCGGATATCGGCTACGGGGAGATCGAACCGTTCGCCGAGGCCTTCCCGGAACGGTTCATCAACTGTGGCGTGGCCGAACAGAACATGGCCGGCGTGGCCTGCGGAATCGCACTGGAGGGCAACATTGCGGTAACCTATTCGATCGCCAACTTCCCCACCCTCCGCTGCCTGGAGCAGATCCGCAATGATGCCTGCTACCACAATGCGGCGGTGAAGACGGTGATCATCGGCGGCGGGCTGGCCTATGGGGCGCTGGGTGTGTCCCATCAGGCCACCGAGGACATCGCCATCATGCGGGCACTTCCGAACATGGTCGTGGTCTGCCCGTGCGACTTCGCCGAGGCGGAGGCGGCCGTCCACGCGATGATCGACCATCCCGGACCCGTCTACTACCGCTGCGGTTACAAGAAAGAGCCGCCCGTGCATGACGGGCCCATCGACTTCCGCTTCGGCAAAGCGATCCAGGTTCGCGACGGCCGGGATCTGACGTTCGTCTTCACCGGTACGATCGGCAACCAGGTGATCGCCGCCGCCGAGCAACTCCAGAAGGAGGGCGTGCGCTGCCGGGTGATCAGCATGCACACGGTCAAGCCGATCGATGGCGGAGCCGTCATCCGAGCAGCCAGCGAGACCGGCGGCATTGTCGTCGTCGAAGAGCACCAGGTCCAGGGCGGCCTGGCCGGCGCGGTGGCCGAGGTTCTCACCGGCGCATGCGTCGCCCCCAAGCGATTCCTGCCGATCGCCCTGCCCGACGTCTATGTCTCCAAGGTCGGCAGCCACGAGTGGCTGCTGGACCAGTACGGCATGTCGGCCGCCAAGATCCTCGCGGCCGCAAGGAGCTTGTTGGATGGAAAATGAATCGGGTGGAATGACGTCTCGCCAGCGGATCGCCGCCGTCCTGGAGCACCGGCTTCCGGACCGTGTGCCGGTGGCGGAACTCTGGATCGATCCCGTCATTATTGAAGCGATTTGCCCCGGCGGCACACAAGTGGAACTGGCCGAACAGATCGGTCTGGACATGGTGGCCGTGCCGACGATGATCTACGAGGACGACGAGGTCCAGTGGGTGGACCGTGGGCGGCGGATCTTTCGCGACAAGTGGGGCGCGCTGCAGATCTCACGGTATCGTGGCGTGCCCGTTCCCGCCAGGCCGGCCCGCATCGAGACAGAGGCGGACCTGGCCGGCTACGTTCCACCGGACCCTGCCAAGTCGCCGGTGATCGCGAAGATCGGGCGGCTGAAACAGCGCTATGCGGGCGGCGAAAAGGCGATCTGCTGTGTGGGCGAATCCGGTTGGGCGCCGGCCGTTTTCCTCCGCGGCGGCATGGAGAACCTCTTGATGGATTTCGCCCTGCGGCCCGATTTCGTCAAGCAACTCATGAAGATCGGCACGGAGTACTACTGCGAGCTGTTCCGGCTGGTTGTGGCGGCCGGAGCCGACGTCGTGCTCTTAGGCGACGATTATTCCGACAAGAACGGCCCCTTGATGTCGCCTCGGCAGTTCGACGAATTGATCCTCCCCTCCGACGCCGCCGTGGTCGCCGCCGTGAAGGCCGCCGGCGCCTATTGCATCAAGCACACCGACGGCGACATTCGCAAGATCATGGACCAGCTTGTCGGCACGGGGCTGGACTGCCTGGGGCCGCTGGAGCCGGTGCCCGGAATGGAACTGGGGCCGATACTGGAGCGTTATCCGGGCAAGATCAGCGTCATGGGAAATATCAGCATCGACGTCCTTTCCCGAGGTACGGTCGAGGATGTCATCCGGCACACGAAGCAGGCGCTGGCAACCGTCTCGGCCGTGGGGCCCCACATTCTCTCCTCGGCGAACACCATCGCCTCCTCGGTCAAGCCCGAGAATTTCATGGCAATGGTTCGCACCGCGCACGAGTTCGGAACCTATCCGATCAGCTTTTAACAGCCATTGTTTTACCTCTCCTCTCACTTGAGCGAGGCCTTCCCATGCCGCACAACTCAGCAACTCCAACGATGACGCGCCGAGCCCTGCTCGGCTCCACGGCCCTGGCGGCCGCCGGTTCGTTGACCGCCGGCTCAGCCGAGCCTAACGTCGGAAAGTCTTCACCCTCGACCGTCCGCGACCGGTTCTGGATCTTCACGGTCGGCGCCGGGTTGGACAACAAGTCGCTCGAACTAGGCGGGATCCGTGGCGGCTCGCGGATGACGCCGGCCGAGGGCGCCTTCTGGCTCGATGTTCCCAACCTGCTGCTCATCCGCAGCAACGAGGAGCCACGTCTGCCCGGCGACGAGCCGCAGCGGACCAAGACATCGTTCCAGCAGTATGCCATCTCCTTCCAACCGCTGAAGAAAGTCGTATGGTCCGTGGTTGGCAGCGGCGGCAAGGGTGGCATGGCTGAACTGGATCCATTCCTGCCGCTGGCCAACGAGTTTTCCAACTTGCACGGCATCTACCTGGACGACTTTATCATTGACCGCAAGAAGCGGGAAGATGGCCGCGTCGTCGGCCGCCCGGCTCTCTCGCCGGATGAGTTGGAATCGGCTCGATCGAGGTTGAAAGCGGTCGGCCGCCCGCAGGAGATCTGGGTCACGCTCTACAGCCACGAACTCGCGCCCGACCATCCTCGCTTCATCGGCTGCGATCCCGCCCTCTCGGAGTTCCTGCACCTATTCGACGTCCTCACGCTCTGGACGTGGAACTCGGACGAATTGACGAATCTCGACGCGAGCCTCGCCGCACTGGAAGCGGCCGCGCCGAAAGACCGCCGCATAGCGCTGGGAATGTACATGTGGGACTTCTTCAACCGCAAGCCCGTCCCCGTGGAACGGATGGAGCACCAGTGCGAGACGGGATTGAAATGGCTCCAAGAAGGCCGAATCCATGAGATGATCTTCCTGGCGAACACGGTGCTCGACGTCGGCCTGCCCAGCGCCGAGTTCGCCCGCCAGTGGATCGCCCGTGTGGGTAACCAGCCGGTCAATGCTTAGGAGTGTCGAATGACGTTCAGTTCGGGTCGTCCGATGTTGTCGTGTGCCACTGCTTGTGATTGGACGGATCTTCCATTTGTGTGGGACTTACCACAATCACAAGCGGTGAGAGGCAGCGTTCGACCTCAAGCACCGCACTGCTTGGAGTTGTGAAAAGCGCGCTCTGTATGGGGAACCGATTCGACTCCACGCGGTGGCACACCCCCGTTGGGAACAGGCAGCCAGAGGAGATGCCCGCATGCGCAGACTTGAAAACAAGGTAGCGATTATCACCGGGGCGGGACGCGGCATCGGCTTTGCCGCTGCTTCCGCCTTTGCACGCGAAGGGGCCAAGGTAGTACTCGCCGAACTGGACGAAACCACCGGTCGCCGCGCCGCCAAGTGGATCGCCGATAACGGCGGCGAGGCAACCTTCGTTCAAACCGACTGCAGCCGCCCGGCCGACGTTCAGAATCTCGTCGCGCGGACCATGGAACTGTACGGCGGCCTCCACGTGCTCTACAATAATGCGTCTGTATTCCTTCAAGACGACGCCGCGGCAACGCAGCTTGATGAGGCCGTCTGGGATCGTGTGCTGCGGACGAATCTCGACAGCGTCTTTCTCTGCTCGAAATACGCCATACCGCTGATGATCGCTGGCGGAGGGGGAGCCGTAATCCATACCGCTTCCAGCGCCGGCGTGATCGGTATTCCCGGCTGCGATGCCTACACGGCGGCCAAGGGCGCGACCGTCGCGCTCACCCGCTCGATGGCCGTCGCCTTCGGCCCGCGCGGCGTGCGCGTGAACTGCATCTGCCCGGCCGGCGTGGAAACGGAAATGCTCAAGCAAAGCAATCTGGAGAACCCCGATTTCGACTCGGAGTTCTTTTTCCGCCGCGCACCGCTGGGCCGCTTCGGCACTCCGGAGGAAATCGCCCAGGTGGCCGTATTCCTCGCGTCGGACGAGTCGTCGTACATCAACGGCGCGATCCTTCGCGCCGACGGAGGCATCACCATCGCACCGATCTCGTAAAGCGAGAGGATCTACGCCTGTAACTGACAACGCTCGACTGGACGATCGTCGCCCCGTCCCCGATCGGTTGCATGGCCGCACCGGGCTCGGTGGAGGGAAGAAGTGTGGCTGAGAGGAAGACGAGTCAGATAGAAACATCTCGAACGTAGTGTGGCGATCCAAACCTGAACGAGCTGGAACTGTAGGCGCGATAGGGCGACTTCAGAAAGGAGACCCCATGAATCGGCACGTATTGGTGATCGCGTGGGTTACGCTCCACGGCGCACTGTCACTGGCGGCAGAGCCGGGGCTGGTTGCCTTCTACGCTTTTGATGAAGGCGGCGGGGCCGTGGTCAAGGATCTCTCCGATCAAACCAACGACGGCAAACTGATCGGCGGCGTGCGCTGGGTCAAGGGAACCTGGGGCACGGCCATCGAGTTGGACGGCAAGGATGGATACGTGGACGGTGGGGCGGGCAAGAGCCTGAACATTGCCGACGGCGGCACGTTGATGCTCTGGTGCTATCCCAGGACGCTCCAGGGTGGACTGCTGAACTGGAGCACGAGCGGTAGTTGGAACGACGAGCGGCTGGTGATGGCCGTCAACACGTACCATGGCGGAAGACACGCGCTGGGCGTCATGGCCGACGGCGGAGGATGTTCGCAATTCAGCTTGGGCACCCTTCAAGCGAATCGCTGGAACCACGTAGCCCTCGCGTTCGACGGCCGGACGACGTGGGTCTACAACGACGGCGTTTTGGTTGGCAGGCGCGCCCAATCGCTGAAGCCGAACATCGCGGGCGTGCCGATGTGGGTCGGCAAGTGCCTGGGCCTGGGCCAGTCGTTCTTCAACGGCATGATCGACGAGGTCCGCGTGTACAATCGCCCGTTGTCGGCCAAGGAAATCGCCGACCACTACCGGCAGGAAGGAGCCCGCCGAGGCAAGGATCTGAACGTGTTCAACCGGCTCGTCGTCTCCGCGGCGCCATACCCGTCGGCAGGCACGGTCCTGACGCGCGTTGATGCACGGGCCATGCGGCTCGCCCATGATATCGGGTCGATCCTCGTGACAGCCACGCCGGTCCGAAAAACGGCCGCCATCGGCGAATGGAGCGAGACCGGGGCCCGCGAAGTCTCTCTCGACTTCAAAGACCTTGCGCCCGGCCAGTACCGAATCCGGGCTGCCGCCTTCGACACGCAGAAAAGGCCTGTCGGCCAAACGAGCGAGGCAACGGTGGATTGGCCGGGCGTGCCTGCCGCCTTCAAGAACATCAGAGTCCTCAACAACCTCTGTTGGGAACTGTTTGAGGCGGAAAAGGCGCAGGGCCTCGTTGAGCCGCGGACCTTCACCGTTCCGATCGACCGGTGGCTCTTCGTTCGGACGGTGGCCGAGGTTGCCGCCGGCGCCGAGGCCAGGGTCATCATCGACGGCGATCCGACAGGCCGCCCGGCAACCGTACACTCGGTCACCGGCGCCCGTGAGGCGATGCGATACCTGAAAGCCGGGCGGTACAAGCTGCGCGTGGACGCCCAAGGCGCCGCGGTTGTCAAACGGATCACCGTGCGGGCCATCCCCGCCTTGCAACAAGCGTTTTACGGAAGCGTCCCGCACATCCAGGCCTACGGCCCCCATGACTGGGAGATGATGTCCAAGGATGTCCTTCCCAACGTCAACGTGATGATCAGCGGCGCTGTGCCGAAGCCCGAGCACATCCAGCCCTGGAAGGAGTCCGGGCGAAGCTGGATCGCCATCCAAGGCTACGGCGTTGCCGACGTAGTATTCGACTCCCCCGACGCCGCCGACAAGGTCTTCGCTGCCTGGTCGGCCAGCCAGGGATACCAGCATCCGCTGATGGATGGGATCATCGTGGACGAATTTGGCGGAGGGGACGGCATCGAGTACGACGTCTATCGCCGGGTCGTCGAACGACTGAACGCCACGTACAGGCCGAAAATCTACATGCCCTACGGCGGGCGCTTCTATGGCGATGATCGCAGCACGACGTTCGCCCAGGCCGCGCTGGCCGGTGGCGGATACGTCTGCCCCGAATACTACCTGGCGGAGCAGCCGTCGCGGCGGCAGGCGGAGCAATTCATTGACGATTCGCTCGTCTCCGACATGCTTCGCTGGGAGCGCGGCATGCCCGGCGTGATTCCGCGGGTAATCGCCGTGCTCGGCTACATGTCGCAGCCCACCGAGAGCCTGAACATCGACCCCTCGGTCAACTTCAAAGTGTACATGGACCTGCAAATGCGAGCCCTGGCCACGCACCCGTCCTGTTTTGGCCTGGGCGGGTTCCAGTGGTATCACTCTTCCTACTGCGACGAGGAGAACGTCCGCTGGGCAGGCCGGCTGTATCGGCACTACGCCATCGAGGGCAACACCAGTCCGCTGACGGACGATCCATACGTCCTGACGCATTTGCGGAACCCGGATTTCTCCGCAGGCACGGAGGGCTGGACCATCGAGCCGGCTGAATCGGGCAGCGTGAGGACCGGCGCGCACGCCGGCTACAGTTGGCTGGAGGGCCGATACCCTCGCACGAACCTGGGCGACACTTTTCTGATCATGAAGCGAAGCGACAAGAAGCCCAACGTTGTCAGCCAGGAGATCAAGGATCTCACGCCCGGCCGAATGTATTCGCTGAAGATGATCACTGCCGACCACCAGAACCTGATCCGGCAACAGTCCGATAAGAAGGCGAACGCCGTCTCGATCCGTCTCGACAACGTCGAGCTGTCCGACGACCCCAAGCGGAACTTTCAGTTCACCTTCCCGAATTGCTACGCCCACCTCCTTGGCAAGTTCGACGCGCAATACAACTACTGGATGAACTACCACTGGCGCGTGTTCAAGGCGAAGGGGACCACCGCCAGGCTGACGATCACCGACTGGCAAAACGACCGGGATCCCGGCGGACCGGTCGGCCAGGAGCTGATGTTCAACTTCGTTGAAATTCAGCCGTACCTTGGAGACTAATCACCGCGGAGCTGCAGAACATCGAGGAGGAGTCCATGATCGACCGAATCAGACCTTGCGGTTTTGTCTTGTTGATTCTCTCGAGCGTGTTGCCTGACGCGGCCGAGGACGCATTCCCGCCGCCCGAGCGGCAAATCGTCGTGCCCGCCACGCCCGAGCATCCTCGCAACGGCGAGGCCGACATTATTCGGCTCGAAGGGGGCGACCTGCTCTTGGGCTACGGGCGGTGGCAGAAGGGGGGCGATGATTTCAGCGCGGCCGAAATCCGTGGCAAGATTTCGCGCGACGGCGGCAAGACGTGGGGCGAAGACCGCCTGCTCGTGTCCAATGAAGGCAAAATCACCACGTTCGAAGTCGGATTCCTGCGACTGGCCAACGGCGGAATTCTGATGTGCTATTGCGTCAAGGATTCGCAAGAGGACTGTTCCATCTTTTTCCGCAAGTCGCTCGACGAGGGACGCACGTGGAGCGAGCGGATCAAGTATGCGATCCCGCCCGAGTACACCGGTTATACTGCCATCAACAACAATCGGCTGATCCAGTTGAAGACAGGCCGCATTCTCCTGGCCGCGTATGACGGCTGGGTCCGCGGCCGGATCATCCTGAGCTTCACCGTGTACTCGGACGACGATGGCAAGACCTGGAGAAAGAGCAATGACGTGGATGTTCGTATGCTGGACCCGAAGAACACCTACGGCGCAGACGAACCAGCCGTAGTCGAACTCAACGACGGACGCGTCATGATGATCGTGCGGACCGACCAGGGCTATATCGCCAAGGCTTACTCGGCGGACGGCGGGACCACCTGGGGCAAACTCGTGCCGGTGCCAGGCATCGTGTCGCCCAATTCGCCGGCCAGCATCGCTCGCATCCCCCAGACCGGCGATCTCCTGCTGATCTGGAACAACAGCCGCACACAGCGCAACCCGCTCAACTCGGCCATCTCGAAGGATGAGGGCGACTCGTGGCAAAACGTCCGTATCGTGGATCGTGGCGGGAGTTTCTGCTATACGAGCATTACGCCGGTGGACGACCTCATCTTGCTCACGTATTACGGTCCCGGAGGGTTGATCCTCAATCGCACCGACTACCGCTGGTTCTACCAGAAAGAAACGCTTGCCAGTCCCTGGCTCTTCGAAGGGGCCGTGGAAGCCATCCTGCCGGGCACAAGCTGGCGATTAGACAAGCGCGGCGCCATGTACATACAGGATCTGCCAAATGTCTGGCAGGGCAGCTCCGACTCCGAGGTCGAGGCCACCCTACGCTTGCGGTCGCTTCTGCCGGAAAAACGGGCCACGGCCATGCTCTGGATCGGCGACGAGAAGCCCGGGTCGAGTGTGGCGCTGTACTTCCGCGCGGGAACAGGGTCGGACGTGGTGTCCTTCAGCGAGACGATGGAGCCGGCCTATAACCTGCCCGACGCGCGCGCGTCGCACAATTACCGCATCCTTACCAACCACAAGGCGAAAACGGCGCAGCTCTACGTGGACGGATCGACGCAGCCTGTCCTTTCGGCTCCTCTGGGAGCAGTGTTGGGTTACGACCTTAACCGGCTTCTTTTTGGCGACCCCAATGTAGATTTCCTCGGCGGCGAGAGCGAGTTGCTGAAGATTCGCTGGAAGAACGAAGAGTACACGGTTCCTTGAGTGCATAGGATCCTGCGCTTGGCGTGGTGGCGTCGGCCGTTGCCGATCGGCAGCGGCATCCGGTGCCGGCGCGGCTTCAAACGGACCGCAGTGGAGACCGCACCAGCAACCATCAACCCTGCCCACGTCAGCCGTGCACAACGTCTCGCCCCGCAGCACGCAGCCCACCACCGTCAGTCACCACCGCGGCGCGGACCAGATGAGCGGCCCAGTCCGGCTGTCAGCGTCAGCAACCGGGTTGGTCTCCGAATCGTCTGCTGAGGACTGAGAACCTGCTGGGCACAGGCGAAGACGGAAAAGCAAGAGCTGACGGCGGCGGAGCGTCTGAGCAGTTAAGTTGCAGGTCAGGATCTGACCCCATACCCCTTATCGGTGGACATCGCTCGGGCGAACCGCTGGTTGTCCAGGAGTTCCAAGAGGCCCGTAAAGCTCTCGGAGTAGCCGTTGTGCGGCGTGGCCGTGAGGAAGAGCTTGTGCTCAAAATGTGGAGCGAGCAACCGGATCGCATCGGTTCGCATGGAGTCAATGGCGTAGTTGCCCCGGCCCGATGGGGCACAGTTGTGGGCCTCGTCGAGAATCAGAACATCGTAGCGACGAGGATAAATCGACTCGCCCTCAGCGGGCAGCGTCTCCTTGAACAGCCGCAGCGGTCGTTCACGCTTGAGGAAGTCGATGGAAGTGATGAGGCGGGGGAAGTGCGTCCAGGGGTTGACATGGATGCCTCGCTTCCGGCGCAGTTCCTTCATCAGGGTGGCGTCCACGATGCGGAAATCGAGGCCGAACTTGTCCCGCATCTGGTCTCGCCATTGGACTTGGAGAGAGGCCGGGCAAACGATCAGCGTTCGGCGGGCTCGGTGGCGGATCACCAGTTCCAGATCGACCATCCCCGCTTCGATGGTCTTGCCGAGGCCCACATCGTCGGCGATCAGCAGGCTGACTCTGGGCATTTGAATCGCCCGGACGACCGGATCAAGCTGGTAGTCCTCGATGTCGATCCCGGAACGGAACGGCGACTGGATATTCCGCACGTCGGCCGACGAGGAAGCTCCCCATCGCACGGCATCGAGGAAGGCATCGAGCCGCTCGGGCGCATCGAAGCCGGTAGGTTCCGGGAGGGCAACCTTCTCGATGACAGTTGCACCGGGCTCCAGTTCCCAGATCACCTGGAGTTCCTCGCCCAGGCCGTCATCTTCGACGGAGGAGAGGGTAAGAAGATGCTCGGGCGATTCCATCGCCGTCGAGAGGCTGCCGGGCGGCAACGTGCTTGCCACAATCTCGTTCACGACCCAGTTCCGGGAGCGAACGCAAACGAGTTGGCCCTGTTCAGGCGGGGTAGGTGTTGCTATCGCCATGCCTTCAACTCCGAGTTCGTCGTCACGGCATCCGACTCCAAGAGTAAACCGGAGCGGGCTACTGCACTTCGTCGCCGTCTCGGGAAAACCCGCGGCTGTGGTCCCAAACCAGCCTTCACGGCAATTTGCAGGGATTTGGCCGATCGTCTGTCGAGAAGCCTGCCTCCCGGCAGAAGGCAGACAGATATATTGAGAGCCATCGCCATCCCAAGCGTCCTCTCTGCTCCACAAAATGAGGTATAGAGTGCCAATTTAGCCCTTCTCGGGTGTGGATGCAACCACCTCAAGGCGAATTGTCATTCGCCGTCTGCTGTTCCGGGATTGGGCGTTTCCGGTCCAGAACCCACGATTTTAGCCTCGTGGACGGCCAATCCATGTCCAACGTGACGGATGAACATAATGCTGGTGGGTGGATGGCTGGTTCGTATTGGCAGTCCCGTTGACGGAGCCGGGCAGAGGCTATACGCTCTGGGGGGGCATGGGAGTGCATGCCATTGTCGATCCAGGTAGGTCGAGAAGCTCGACTTCGATCACAAGCGGAGTGAGGACACAACCATAGGTACTGCTGTGGTCGGGCGGCGAAGCGATCTTTGAATGACGACTTCCCCCGTGCAACCGGAATACCTGGAGACGAACAATCGTGGCCAAGAAAGTTCCACCGTCCATTGTCGGGAATGCCGGTTTGTTCTACGTGTGCCACAAGCTCTCGACGCTGGGTTGGAACGCCATGCCCACGTCCAGAAATGCGAGGGGTGTGGATGTCATGTGTTTCAGCTTGGACGGCAAGAAGAAACTCCTCCTGCAAGTGAAATCGCTCTCGAAGCGAAATCCGCTGATGCTAGGGGCCGATCTCGGCAGGCTTATGGGAGATTTTTGGATCATCGTGGTAAGAGCCTATCCCAAAACCGTCGGGGACTGGCTCATTTTGCGGAGTCTTCGCAGCAAAATGTGCCTGTCCCCCTCTCTTCGCGAGGTTTTGGGATAGGCTCTAAATGCGACTGGTGAGAAGCCTGGGTGCTACATTTTGACTCCCAGGCAAATCAAGAACCTGGCCACTCCGGGCAAGATGGATGGCAAGGTACAGTTCTGGCTCCAGGCCAGGGATTTTGCGGTTGAGAAGTTTTGCGAGAAATGGGAGTTGATCGGCTGGGGATGCTGATTTCATGTGGCTAGTGTGGTCATGACTTGAAGCGGAATTATGACTGTCCTCTTCCTCTACGGCTGGCAATCGATACCGGGCGGCCTCAAGCCGACCTATCTCAAGGACCACGGCTACGAAGTCCTCAGTCCCCATCTCCCCGACGACGACTTTGACGCCGCCGTCAGGATCGCCCAGGCCGAGTTCGCCCAGGGCAAGCCGGACGTTGTGGTTGGTTCCAGCCGGGGTGGGGCCGTGGCGATGAACATCGACAGTGGCAGCACGCCCCTTGTCCTCCTCTGCCCGGCATGGAAACGATGGGGAACGACGACCACGATGAAACCCGGCACGGTGATCCTGCACTCGGCAGCCGACGACCTAGTGCCGTTCGCCGACTCTGAGGAA
>JAAYEH010000357.1 GCA_012728855.1 Rhodopirellula sp.
ATCACGGGCGTAGAAAACCAGAGGCGACAGGGCGTGGAATTCAAGGCGCCCGGCTACAAGATCCAGTAGCACGCTAGAAGGTCCAGGTAGCGCGCCCGAAGCCCACTAGCAGGCACGAACATCGGGTGCCGCGCTTGAACATCAATAGCGCGCCCGGATGCGCTTTCCGATAAGGTCTGAGCCCTGGCTGGCCCCGCGCGCCAACGCGCCGAACGGGTCTGGTTGGCGCGGCTCACCCAACGCCCGGTAAACGCGGGCGACGCCCCTGGCGGCGCAAGCCGGCAAGCGTGCAAGCTGGTGAGGCCGTTCCGGCAGGCATGCTACCGCGGCTGCTTCGGCTGCCGTGTCCCGGCTGTCCCGGCTGCTGGGTTGCCGTCCATTCGGCTTGACAGCAACGCACGGTCTGGTAGGCTTTGGATGTTCGGGGCTTTGATCCCGGGCGTCATTCTGGTCCCCGCTAGCTCAATGGTAGAGCACCCGGCTGTTAACCGGGTTGTTGTAGGTTCGAGTCCTACGCGGGGAGCTTTTAGCCCGTATCGAGCACGATGCGGGCTAAATTTTTGCGCCGACCACGCCGCAACAACAGCGCGCATATCCCGCTGGCACAGAAGCTTTTGCGACTCCCGCTAACGCTACGGCCACCGCCGAACCTCTCGCCTTGTTAACCGCCAGACCCCACCCCGGGCATGCTCTGGCCCGAACTCTCAGACTCTCACCGCCGAGAGCGGGTACGGGTTAACAACGTCGATTGGAAAGGGGTAGGTGCGCGGCAGTTAAGCGCTCTCTGCGGGGATAGATGGCAAACCCCGAACGCCATCATCCACGAAGGAGCGATTACCTTGACCAGGACACGGAAGTCCGCGCCCACACTGACCGTTCAGCAGCGCCGCCGCGAGATCATCGACCTGCTCGCGGACCATCTCGCGCGCATGCCCCAAGCCCTCGACATCCCGACGTCACGCCCCGGATCGCCGCCCGATTCCGAGCATGAATCGGCCCCGCAGAATCTTCGCCGACGCTCGCAGATCGGCCTTGAGCTTTCGGCGAACTGATGGCTCAGTGTGTCACGCGGTTAACAACGCGAGAAAGGACGCTGAGCATGAAATGCACAACAATAGAAAAGGACCTGGCAGCACTGAAGGACATGACGCCCCAGCGGCTCCGCCAGCGCTACGCGGAGCTATACGGCGAGCCGTCCCGCAGCGGGAACAAGCAGTGGCTGATCCGCCGGTGCGCATGGCGCACCGCCACCGCCGAAATCATCGTGCCCAAGGCGATGATCCTGACCGTCTCGTGGTCTGGAATGGGCGAGACCGAGGACCCCAACTACGAGCTGATGAGTCTGTCGGTTGATGGCGGGCTGGTCGGTTCGGCCCACGCGCCGGGCGGCAACCTCGGATGCAATGGCGGCATGGGGCCGGTCGTCTCCAACCCAGCGCCGCCCCAGCAGGTCACGCTTCAGCCGGGCGCGCACACGCTGTTCATCGACGCCACGACCAACGATCCGCTCTACCACTTCGGCGCGTGGTATCGGTTCGACCTGACCTTCGAGGAGGCCCCCTGATGCCCGAGCAAGCTCAGCCCAAAACGCTGATCCCCAAGCAGAAGAAGTGCAACGACTGCCCGCCGCTGGTGATCCCGCGCCGGTCGTACACGCCCACACGCCCGAGTTGCATTGAGTGTGTCGAGAAACACGCCGGAGCGGCCCTGGTGCTGCTGACCGAGGCCCGCGAGGGCTACGCCTACCGCCTCCGCGCCGTAGGCCACCTGTTCGAGGCCGAGGACGAATCGCAGGAATGGCCGGAACTCCACGCCGCCATCCGCGAAGCCCGCAAGGCCTACCAGGCTGACGGCACCATGCCTG
This sequence comes from Rhodopirellula sp., assembly GCA_012728855.1. Classification (GTDB taxonomy): domain Bacteria; phylum Planctomycetota; class Planctomycetia; order Pirellulales; family Thermoguttaceae; genus JABWBD01. The sequence goes on from JAAYEH010000357.1 coordinate 1,865, forward strand.
ACTGGGAGGTATTGGCAGCAGTGATTGCCCGCCACCGACCTGCACTGTAAGTGCTTGTCAAACATAACCTTGACTTCGACGCAGGAGCACGGCTCAGTGGTGGCAACAAGAGGAGATACTGACATGAAGAAGCCGAAGAGCAAGAAGAAACCCGCAGGGCCTGCGCTGGCACCTGGTGACCGAGTTGTGATCCTCCAGAATCCCCACGACCCTCGCGCCGAAGAGATCGTTGGGACCGTCATGGTGTTCCGCCCGGGCGCTGGTTTTGCGGGGGCCGATCTCGCGGACGTTCACTATCGGCACCCTCGCGATGGCCGTGGCGTCACATTGCCATTTGGCCTGTCGCTCCTCGCGGAACCGACACCTGATCTGCTGATTCAACTGGCCGAGCGCCACGAGCGGCAAGCCGCTGCCTTGCGGGCAGCCCTCACTGTGGACTGACCCATCCAGGGGGTACATGGGCCACGTCCGATCCTCCCCAGCGTTTTTGATTGACAGCAGCCTCTGGATCGCTACCTTATATCATGTGATGTGGCGCGTGATATAGCCGCTGCTATAGACACAAGGAGACCGGCGTTGGCGATAAACCCTGCTGACATCCCCCGGCTTGTGCGTGAGCTGCGAAAACAAATGGGGCTGACCCAGGAGAAGTTCGCTGCCAAGGCCGGGGTGACCTTTCCCACCATCAATCGGTGGGAGAACGGGCGAAGCAAACCGTCTCCCCTCGCGATGGAGCGTCTCGAAGCGTTGCTTGCCGAACATGGCGATGCGAAACTGCGAAGTCGCTATGGGGACGCATGAACATGGGAGGGCATCTGGTGCGGCCGATAAACGAAGACGAAGCAGAGATTCTGATCGAGGAGCATCTCCGCGAGCGAGGCTGGAGCATTGCTGACTTCGACGTAACGCGCAAGCGTTGGCGAGAGCACCTCGACGGCGAAGAAGCTGACCGCGTCTTCCTTCAGGACGGTCGCGTTGTAGCCATCTTGGAAGCCAAGAAGCCCGGCAAGGACCTCTGGGCAGCGCTCGACCAGGCAAAGGGATATGCTCGCGCGTACCGCCGCAACACCGGTCATGACGTGCCGCTGCTCTTCGCCAGTGATGGCAAGATTTATCTCCGTCAGAACCTGAAAGCCAACACCCTACCAGAGAAGATTACCGCGTTCCCGACGCCTGCGGAGTTCTGGGAGTTCTTCCGCCCTCAAGCAATGGAGCTTCACGGGACGTTGAGGGACTATCAGCGTGTCGCTGTGTCTCAGGTGCTTGGCGGCGTTCAGGCTGGACGGCGGCGCATGTATCTTCAGATGGCGACGGGCACAGGCAAGACGATTACGGCTGCCGCAGTCATCGCCAAACTCTGGTCGGTGGGACTGATCCGCCGGGCCCTCTTCCTCGTAGACCGGGACGCCCTCGCGGTCCAGACAGTCAAGAAGTTCAAGACCCACTTGGGAGACAACTTCAACATTGACCGCGCCACGGGTGAAGCCGAGGACAGACATCGCGACGTACTTGTCACGACCATCCAGCACTTGGCGGTCCGGGAGAAGTACCGCACTTACTCCGCTGACCAGTTCGACCTTGTCATCTTGGACGAGTGTCACAGGTCATACTTTGGCGACTGGTACGGCGTGCTTGATCACTTCGCGCAGGGCGGTGCTGTTCTGCTCGGGCTCACCGCGACGCCAGCCGACAAGGAAACGATCAATACTGACCGCTTCTTCACCGACCCCGGCCAGTATCGCGGCCCCATCTATCGCTACACGATCCGTCAAGGCGAGACCAATCCGGATGTACCCGAGTGGGAGAGGTTGGCCCAGTGCATCCACTTCAAGTTTCACACCAACGTGGACCTCGAGGGCGTTCACGATATGGGCTTCGATTACGAGCCCGACCAACTGGGGCGTGCGGTCGATGTGCCCAAACGGAACGAGATGATCGCGTCGAAGTACTTCGAGATTCTTGGCACCCGACAGCCGGTCAAGACGATGGTCTTCGCGGCATCGATCGCGCATGCCAAGAATCTGCGTTACGCGCTCATCGAGAAGTACAACGAAGCCAACCACCTGCCGAAGAATGATGCAGCCGCAGAGAAGTTCATCGTTGCCGTTCACAACGAGATGACGGGCGCTCGCGAGCTGATCGAGGAGTTCCAGACGATAACCGGTCCCGACGAGCGACGAGCCATCATCGATCAAGCCCACAACGACCCCGGCATGGAGCCCCGTCCGCTTGTGCTCGTCGGCGTAGGCATGCTGGACACCGGCATCGATGCTCCGGACGTCGAAGTGCTCCTCATGGCCCGGCCGACGAAATCGAAGGTGCTTTACGTCCAGATGAAGGGCCGTGGCACGCGCAAGTGCAAAGACACGGGAAAGGACATTTACAAGCTCGTTGATTTCGTGGATATCACCCGCCTCGAGCCTGCCGTCACCAACGACACGACCGGAGTCGAGGACGAGCCGGTCGAGCAGGAAGAAGAGGAGATCATCGAGCGTGAACGATCCGGTGCCGGGGAAGGTGGCGGCGGGGTCGGTGGAGAAGAGCCGGAAGGCAGCGAACAGGAAATGGTCATCGCAGACGTTCCTGTTCATCTGGTATTTTCCGAGACCATTTCACCGGCGGTCCTGGAGGAACTTCGTCGCCAGGTCGAGGCCCAGCTCAAGGGCGGCATGGAGCGAGAAGGCTTGAAACAGCGATTCGCTCAGACGATCCTCTGCTGGCGGTACTTCAAAGGCGCGACACTGCCAGACCATTCCTTCCTGGCCACGCTCGGCTTCGATGTATCGTCTCTCCGAGATCTGTTCGGCGAACCCGAAGCGACGCTCGAAGACTTCATCGCCGTGGCCATCGGTGAAGCGGACTTCGATACACTCCGGCATCGCCGCGAGTTTGAGAAGTGGTCCAAATCCAAAGGCCTTAGCCGCGACCAGCGGGACATGATCCTGATGGTCTGCGACTTCAAACGTGCCAACCCGGACATCACGCCTGACCAGATTCTTCGCAGCCATTGGCTGGATCAGGTAGGCGGGATCGTCCGCATCAAGAATCTGTTTCAGACCTTCGATGCGCTGGTCGCCTTGGCTGACGAGGCGATGGCTATATCGGCTGGCGAATCCGTAGACAAGGAGTCCCCCGATGGCGAGAACACCTGATTTCAATCAGTTCGGCGAAGAGCTGTGGGAAGTAGCAAACGTCTTCCGGGACGATGCGCTGCATGCGACCGAGCGTCTGGAGACGTTCAGCCTGTTCCTCTTCCTGAAGCTCTGGGATGAGATCGAGCTCGAATATGAAGAAGCCACCGGCAAGAAGCTGCCGGACGGCAAGGCCCTGGTTCCCCAGATATATCGCTTCAGCAACTGGTCCGCCGATCCCGACGGCTACGCCAAGCAGCACGACTTTGAGGACTCGGTGGATTTCTGCCGCCAGATGTTCGCCGATCTCGCCACGCTCGAATCGACGCAGCCATCGGCCCACGATGTTCGGCGCTTGTTTCGCGACACGCAGTTCCGCCTGCGATACACCACGACGATCCGGACGCTGGTGTCTCAACTCAGCGAGCTGAACATCCGCGAGGTCATGTCCCGTGGCTTCGGTGAGGGCGAACGCTTCGACATCTTCGGCCGCGCGTACGAATACCTCCTCCAACAGTTCGGCCAGAACAAGGAGTTCGCGCAGTACTTCACTCCTCGTCATGTCGTCGAGTACATGGTCAAGATCATCGACCCACAGATCGGTGACACGATCTACGACCCCGCCTGTGGCACCGGCGGCTTCATCGTTCGTGCCTTCGAATGGGTCCGCGATCAGATCAACCGTAAGCGCATTTCGACGGCCGACAAGGAGAAGATGCTCCGTCGCCTCAAGGAGAAGCAGCTCTTCGGGGTCGAGCACGTGCCCCTCGTCTTCAAGCTGGCGCTGATGAACATGATCCTGCACCGCGACGGGTCCAGCCAGCTCCAGAACGACGACAGCCTCTCGAACAAGGCCCAGGACATTCACAAGGCCAAGTACGACGTGATCCTGGCCAATCCGCCATTCGGTCCCACCAAGCAGGAACGCATGGCGCAGTTCGAGTACCACATCAAGCTCTACGAGGCCCTTTTCATCCAGCACATGATGAATGCTCTGAAACCCGGTGGCCGCGCCGCCGTGGTTCTCAAAGAGGGCCTGTTCTTTGACTCGAAGAAGATGCTCCGCAGAATCTGCCGCAAGCTCGTCGAACAGTTCGAGTTGCTCGGAGTGATCAGCTTGCCCAACGGCGTGTTCAATCCGTACAGCGGCGCGAAAACGAGCATCGCCATCTTCCGGCGACCGCTCGGAAGGGACGACGTGCGCACCTCCAAGGTCTGGTTCTATCGCGTGGAGAGCGACGGCCGCGATCTTGGGGCGACTCGCCGTCCGCTGCCCGACTTCGCCACCGACGGCGATCTCCAGGACATGGAATCGCTCTGGCCGTACACCTGGCGGCACCTGAAGGACGGTGGCGTAAAGGCCGTCTTGAAGTCCGACAAACTCAAGGACTTCGAGAGCAAGAAGTCCTGGTGGGCCAAGATCAAAGACATCCGCAAGGCCGACTACAACCTGACCGCCGGGCGCTACTGCCCGCATCAGGCCGAGGCCGTCGAGCACGAGAAGCCCGAGGTGCTCATCAACCGTCTCATGGAACTTGAAGACGAGATCAAGACCGATCTCCAGGACCTCTTGACGCTCGTGACCGTGCCCACCTCGGTCGAAGGCCTCAAGGGTTCGGTGCGGTTCCAGACCGCTTCAGTGGAGTAGCCGATGCCGGTAACGACCGCGACACAACGACTGCAAACAGCCTGCCGGGTCACGGCCAACGGGGTCCCGAGGATCGGTCTGGATACTTGTTGCGTGCAGTACTACATCAGCAACCCGCCCGTTCAGCCGTGGGCCGATTGCCTGGACCCCATCTTTCAGGCTGGCGTGTCTGGGCAGGCAGAGCTTTACGTGAGCACAGTTGTGATATCGGAGCTCCTGGCTCACGTTCACTTCGATCACCGACACAACGCCGGTTACGACCCGGAACTCGACCTGATGGCGATCATGAATCGGCACTTCCGCATCCTCGATGTGGACGGTCCCGTCGCCAGCGCGGCTGGTCGCCTGCGGGGCAACCACGTGCCGGGCGACAAGATGTCGCTCAAGACGCCCGACGCCCTGATCGGCGCAACCAGCCTCCAGCACAACCATACGCTCTTCGTCACCAATGACTGCCAGCTTGCCGACGCCTTCCCGACGGGAACCTGCATTTATCTACGAGACATCGCTTTGGAGTGGCTGACGAACCACTTCCCCTCGCCGTGCTTCGCTGACGCGAACCCCATTCAAGTGAAATCGCGCGGCCCAGGGCTGCCGGTCAACCCCAGCTCAGCCACGTTGGATCTCGGCTCAATCCAGCCCGATCCAGCCGCTAAATGGGATCGCATCCTGGCTGATGCCATGAACGTCGCGGCCGCCATCAACGAGCCCTGTGTATTCTTCGTCCTGACAGTTAAGAACGGCAGAAAGTGGGAGACGCAAGAAGTCCTCTTCTGGCACCAGGCGATGGACACAACCCGTCCAGCGAAGAAGGTCATACGGCGAATCCACGAGCATCTCGGCTACTCCCGGAAGACACAGACAGTGAGCAACCCTAAGCATGCCGTCCATGGATTCCTGGCGACATCGTTGAGCCATGCACGTCATCGCCAGACCAATCCAACGTTCGACTCAAAGACGGACCACAAGAAAGAGGCGGATGCTTGGTGTGAGTACCTCGATCCGTTCCGACTTTTCTCGGAAGTGCTGACCTTGCCCCAGACCACCTGCCTGCTCTGTGAGGACGGTGTCGCCCACCAATTGGAACCTCCGGCTGCATCCACCTTCCTCGATAGTGCCGCTGCCGTCCTCGGCTGGAAGGAGGAGCCATGAGCAAGACACGCTCCAAATCACTGCCCATTTCATGGAAAACGGTTCGCCTCGCCGACGTGGCAGACGTCGGCGCGGGCAACCCCGCCCCTCAAGGCGTCAAGTACTTCGAGAATGGCGACGCTCCTTTCATCCGCACGCAGGATGTAGGGCGAGAGCATATCCATCCGGCACTCTCTGAGACGGTGGATCGCGTCAACCGAATGGCGGTGGAAAGCAAACGCCTCAAGCTGTGGCCAGCCAAGTCGCTGTTGATACCCAAGAGCGGTGCTTCAACGTTCTTGAACCACCGAGTGCTTACTGGTGTACCCGCCTATGTCGCCTCTCATCTGGCAGTAGTCGTTGCCAAGCCAAATGTACTGCCTGAGTATCTCTATTACTGGTCCCTCACGCTTGATGCGCGTCGAGTTGCCCCGGATAACGACTATCCGTCACTTCGCCTCTCCGACCTTCAAGAGGTCACACTTCCATTGCCTCCGCTGCCCGTTCAACAGCACATCATTTCGATTCTGGCCAAAGCAGACGGAGTTGTTCGAAAGCGGCAAGACGCACTGGATTTGGCGGATGCGATTCTCTCGGCCTCTTTTGTCGCCATGTTTGGTAATCCGCTGACGAATGGGGCTCAATACCCGCGAGAGCAATTGGGCTCTGTGGCGGACGTGAAGTCGGGCGTTACGAAAGGACGGAAGCTCAAAGGCAAGAAGGCGGTCGAGGTACCATACCTTCGGGTTGCAAACGTCCAAGATGGATTCCTGGACCTGGACGAGGTCAAGAACATCGAGGTCTTGCCTGGTGACCGCGAAAGATACCGCTTGGAAGACGGTGATATTTTGATGACGGAAGGCGGGGACCCGGACAAGCTCGGGCGAGGCACGATCTGGCGCAATGAGGTCCCGGATTGTATCCACCAGAACCATGTATTCCGCGTCAGGACAGATCGAACCGCGCTTCTGCCGGAGTACTTGGCAGCGCTCCTGCGAACCCAGTACGCAAAGCACTACTTTCTGAGCTGCGCCAAGAGATCGAGTAATCTCGCCTCTGTGAATTCGACGCAGGTGAAGGCATTTGCAGTTCCATTGCCGCCAATTGGCCACCAGCAGAAATTTGTAATGGCCGTCGATCAATGGGATGCAACGGCGGACCGCCTCAAAGGAACGCTGAAGAAGGCGGAAGGTACGCTTGGTGCGCTGTTGTATCAGGCGTTTAGCGGAGAGTTGACGGCAGCATTTGAAGAAGCATGCGCGGAAGAGATTCAACAACGTCAGGAGTTGGACCTGGTGATTCCACGTCTGGTTGCCCTCGATGTTATTCAGCACAAGCCGAGTTCTCAGGACGAGAAGGTCGTCGAGCCCGTTCTTCTCGTCACCGCCATGATGAAGCTGATGTTCCTCATCCAGATGAAGGGCACGGCCAAGCGTCGCTTCTACGAGTTTGTCCCGTACCACTACGGCCCCTTCGCCAAGGAGCTCTATGCCGACCTGGAGAAGCTCCAGGAGGACGGCCTGATCAGCATCGATAACGGCGAGGAGGACAAGACGAAGATCACGCTGGCCGATCCGGCGAAGGCGAAGGAGTTGACGGATCAACTGCCCGAAGAACTGCGGGAGGACGTGCAGGCGATCATCGACGAGTACGGCGCGCTGAAGCACAACGAACTGCTCGACCGGGTCTACGAAGAATTCCCGGCCTACGCGAAGAAGTCCCGGCGAAAGAAGGTCGCAAAGAAGGCGAGCAAGAAGGCCTCGCGAGGGAGTAAGAAGAAATGAGCGACCACCCACGTGCAGAGGGCAACGCGCCGAACTCTCTGACTCTCCAATTACCGACCCGTTCGTCTCGGAACCATGAGCGATTTGGAACTCGTGGCGAGCGGATCACTCCTTTGAGGCAATCCAAAGGCTCAAGG
>JAAYEH010000358.1 GCA_012728855.1 Rhodopirellula sp.
CATGCCGAGCAGATGCTGATGTTGCGGGCTTATTACAAGTCGAAACATTGGCAAGTCCTCACGCAAAAAGCCTTTGCAACTCCACTGAACAATGCTGCATAACTCCTACAAAACCGGATCGCTCCCTGCGGCAAGTTGGTTTCCACAGCACAACCCCTCGTGTGGGTTGCGATTGGTGCTAGACGTCCTATTTCATCGTTTCTGCCTCCCTCTGGTCTAACTCTTTCATCGGAATTACAATACTAAGTTTCCAAGTTGAGAGTTGTATCCGGCAGGTGGTCCATGAAGCGGTTGGCCGACGAGAAGGTGCTGGTGCTCGATTTCGGCTCGCAATACGCGCAACTAATCGCCCGGCGGGTGCGCCAGCAGCACGTCTATTGCGAGATCGTGCGGCACGACATCACGGCCGCCCGCGTCCGTGAGTTGGCCCCGCGCGGTTTGATCCTTTCCGGCGGTCCGGCCAGCGTTTACGAGCCGGGCGCTCCGCAATGCGATGCGGAGATATTCAACCTCGGCCTGCCCGTGTTGGGCATCTGCTACGGGATGCAGCTTGCTTGCCAGGCGCTCGGCGGCGAAGTTCAGAGTTTTCCCGCGCGGGAATACGGCCGCGCCCAATGCCGCGTGATTCAGCCGAACGAGTTGCTGGCCGGCCTGCCCGAACGCTTGGAAGTGTGGATGAGCCACGGCGACCAGGTCGCCCGGGTATCGGAAGACTTCCAATCGCTCGTTGCCACCGAGACCTGCCCGGTGGCGGCGGTGAAGCACCGGCGGCTGCCGATCTACGGCCTCCAGTTCCATCCCGAAGTTACCCATACCCCGCAAGGCTCGGCGATCATCGGCAACTTTCTCACTAAAACCTGCGGTTGCGCCGGCACGTGGCGGCTGGGCGATTTCGCCCGGGAGACCATCGAAGCGATCCGGAAACAGGTCGACCGAGATCGGGTGATCTGCGGCCTGAGCGGCGGGGTCGATTCTTCGGTCGTCGCCGCGCTGCTGGCCGAAGCCATTGGCCCGCAACTCTCCTGCATTCTGGTCGACAACGGCCTGCTGCGCAAGGACGAGGAAGAATCGGTCATTCGCGAGTTCTCCAGCCACTTCAAGACCGATCTGCACGTGGTCAAGGCCGAGGATAAATTTCTGTCGGCGTTGGCGGGGACGATCGATCCGCAGGAAAAGCGGCGGCGGATCGGACACGCCTTCATCGATTGTTTCGCCGTCGAGGCGGCAAATGTCACGGGCGCCCGGTTCTTGGCCCAGGGAACGCTTTACCCCGACGTCATCGAAAGCGGCGGCTCGCTCGACGGCCCGGCGGCCACGATCAAACTGCACCACAACGTCGGCGGACTGCCCAAGGACATGGCCTTTGTCTTGATCGAACCGCTCCGCGATCTGTTCAAGGACGAAGTTCGCGCGCTGGGCGAAAAGCTGGGGCTGCCGGAAGACATAGTCTGGAGGCACCCGTTTCCCGGACCCGGCTTGGCCGTCCGCTGCGTGGGCGAAGTCACCAAGCAGCGGCTCGACATTCTCCGCGAGGCCGATGCAATCGTGGTCGGCGAAATCAAGCAGGCGGGGCTGTATCGAAAAACCGCCCAGGCTTTTGCAGTGCTTTTGCCCGTGCAGAGCGTGGGCGTAATGGGTGACGCCCGCACCTACGCCGACGTGATCGCCGTCCGCTCGATCGACACCGAAGATTTCATGACCGCCGACTGGAGCCGGCTCCCCTACGACCTGCTCGCCCGAATCTCGACTCGAATTATCAACGAAGTCAAAGGCGTGAACCGCGTCGTCTACGACATCAGCAGCAAACCCCCGGCGACGATCGA